>CAJMPC010000155.1:0-3854 GCA_905215245.1 uncultured bacterium
GTCAAAATCGACCGCACTTTTTTTATCATTTCTAAATACTCAATTAAAATGAATATTTAACTGTTGCGTAATAAGCACGACCAGGTTCGTTATAAGTATGGGCATTGTAATTTGTACTGCTTGATGAACGATAAATGCGTTTATCAAATAAGTTACTTACGCCAACACGAATGCTGATTGTATCTTTCCAATTATAACCCGCACTTAATCCCCAAACTGCATAGCCACCAATATCTTCTGAGCCAGCAAGTTGATTAACGTACGTGTTGTTACCATTTTCCATACGGTTTTCCGGATTTTTACGGGATTTTTGTTTACCGTATTGCGTATAAGTTAACATTGCATCCAAACTATCGGTAATTTTATAACTTAAGCTTGAGTTCAAGGTATATTTCGGCACGATAGAAAGCGGGTTACCGGTATCTTTATTTTTGGTTTTATGCATATAAGTGAAGTTATTCACCCAGTTTAATTTATCTTGGATTAATGGTAATGTCAGATTACCTTCAAAACCTTCAATCACTGCGCGGTTTGCATTACCCCATTTATACACATAGTTACCTAAGTTAGTTAAACCGATAAATTCACCATCAGACACGATTTTGTTACGATAGTCATTACGGAAGTAAGCCACAGAAGCAAGAAGCCCGTCTTTATCATATTCAATTCCGATTTCTTTATTCCAGCTGGTTTCTGGTTTAATGTCGCTATTACCTTGGAAATAACAAGTTTTATTATTTGGTACATTCGTTGGACAACCTTGACCTAAAGTAAACAACAAGTAATTCGGGTTAGTTTGATAAAGATTCGGTGCTTTATAAGCTCTTGCTATCCTACCTTTAATTCTCCAATCATCGTTGAGGCTTTGTAAGAAGTTTAATCCGCCACTTAGATTAGAACCAGAATAGGTGTTGTAATCATAACGCAAAGATGGCGTTAAGATGGTAGATTGGGTTGCTGAAATATTATCTTCAACAAATACTGCCCATTCAGTTTGACTGCTATGACCACCTCGTACATTTGAGATGCCGGTTGGTAGGCGTTCTTTCAAATCATAAAGCACCTTCCCTGTATTCTTGTCTCGTCGTCCACCAAGTAACTGTGTCATAGAAGCGTCATCATCTAAACTGCTGTGTGCCCCCTCAAAACCAACTGTCAGCATATGATCTACACCCAAGGTAAATGGGATATAGAATTCTGAACTAAAACGCGTATTTTTAAGAATAGAATCACTAAAAGCTGACGTGCTAGAATAGCTGCCCTCTGGACCACCCGCTAAATATTCTGGTAAACGGCTGTTTTTAGTTTTATCAAAAGTAATATAGGTTTTATTGTCGAAATGATCGAATTTACCTTCATAGGTTAAAGCATAGTTCTGACGATATAAACGAGCAGTTTCAGCTTTACTTCCTGCCAACGTTTTGGTTTCAGGATAGTTTTTATTATTGTAAAGCCCTGCTGAGCTATTTTGCGTATCACCGTTATAAATATTGCCTTGACGACTGAAACCAGAATCCAAGGTTAATTTATTTTTCTCATTGATATTCCACACTAAACGGCCATTAATATCTTTATTACGTACACCTTCACGGCCAGCAATCGCAGGATCACCATTAATGCCAACTTCATCCGCTTGCGTTTTGTTCCAGTTACCATATAAACGGAATTGCAATACATCTTTAATTAACGCACCGCTTAGATTAAAGCCAACACGATTCGTTGCGCCTTCATCGCTGTCTTCTGGTTGGTTGGTGTAATAGCTTAAACTACCGTGCAAATCATTGGTAACAGGTTTAGTGATGATATTCACCACCCCACCCATTGCACCTGAGCCATAGCGTGCTGCTGAAGGGCCACGTAATACTTCAATTTTTTCAATGGCTTCAACCGGCACCCAGTTGCTGTCGCCACGAGAATTACGTTCACCTCGCACACCATAACGTTCTGCATTACGAGAGGTGACTGGTTTTCCATCCACTAAAATCAATGTATTTTCTGGTCCCATACCACGAATATCAATTTGACGTTTATTTCCGCGTTGTCCTGTAGATGAGTTACCCGTCAAATTCACACCTGGCATGGTACGTAATACTTCAGAAACATCATTTGTTGCTGGACGTTTCTCTAAATCTTTTGATGTCACAAGAGAAGAACCAAGTGATTGTTTTACCTGATCTTCCGCAGTAACTTTAATTTCCTCAAGTTTCTCTTCTGCATAAGAATAGTTTGAAAAAAGGGCGATTGTTAACGCACTTAATGCGAAGAATGATGTTGTTTTTAAATGATTGGATTTATACATTGAAATGCTCTCCTGGCATATGTGGAATAAATAATGCCCAAGGATTTTAGTACAATATCATTTTCATGTAAATAATAATTCTTATCATTATAATAAGTGCATTAACTAGAATAGGTAAAAATACCAAAATTTTTGACCGCTCTTTCTTGCAATCGCAACAGATTCTAGTATCATTCACGGCTCGCTAATTTAGCGAGTTTATTTCTCATGTCGGGTTCCCTACCCCCGATTAACCAACTAAAAAGGTCTTAAAATGAAAATTAATACTCCGATCTTCAATGATCAACAAAAACGTTTTGCTTTAATTTTATTAAGCTTATTTCATATCTTCATCATCACAGCCAGTAACTATTTCGTTCAAATTCCCTTTGAAATCAATTTAAAATTGACCGCACTTGGTTTTGCTGATGATTTTTCCTTCCACAGCACATGGGGCACGCTCACCTTCCCATTCATTTTCTTAGCCACTGATTTAACCGTACGCGTGTTTGGAGCAAAAGAAGCACGCTGGATCATCTTTATTGTGATGCTCCCTGCGCTTATCGTGAGTTACATTGTTTCGGTTGTTTTTTCTGATGGACAATATCAAGGTTTAGGTGCATTAAGTGAATTCAATATGTTTGTTTTCCGTATTGCATTTGCGAGTTTCTGTGCTTATGTTTTCGGTCAATTATTAGATGTCTTAGTATTCAACCGCTTACGCCAATTAAAAACTTGGTGGATTGCACCGAGCAGCTCAATGACATTTGGTTCCCTTGCGGATACCTTTATGTTCTTTTGTGTAGCATTTTATAAAAGTAGTGATCCATTTATGGCAGAACATTGGTTTAGCCTTGGATTCGTCGATTACTTATTTAAATTATTTGTCGGCATCGTCTTGTTTGTTCCCGCTTATGGCGTGGTACTCAGCATGATTTTGCGTAAACTTCAATCTCTCGCAAGCTCTCGTCAGTTTGCTTAACTTAAGGAAATAAAATGACTGAAACCCTTTCTCTTAGAGCCAAAATAGAACAAAGCCCAATGGGGGCTTATCAATGGATGATTGTGGTGATGGCTGCCATCATGAATTTACTTGATGGCTTTGATGTATTAGCCCTGGCCTTCACCGCAACAGCCATTCGTAGCGAATTTGGTCTCACGGGGATTGAGTTAGGTTATTTATTAAGTGCCGGCTTATTTGGTATGACTGCCGGCTCACTTTTCCTTGCACCACTTGCGGATAAAATTGGTCGCCGTCCATTGTTATTAATGGCGGTATCACTCTCCGCTATTGGGATGTTAGGTTCGGCGTTTATCTCACAATATCAATGGCTTGGTTTCTGGCGCGTTATCACCGGTCTGGGTGTCGGCGGTATTTTAGTGGGCACAAACGTGATCACCAGCGAATATTCATCTCGTAAATGGCGTAGCTTTGCGATCAGCGTCTATGCAGCAGGATTTGGTATCGGTGCGGTATTAGGCGGTATGTTCGCCGTGATGTTACAAGGTGAGTATGGCTGGCGTTCCGTATTCCTAGCTGGTGCTATCTTAACGGGGATATTTTTAGTGCTTTTAT
>CAJMPC010000156.1:0-3844 GCA_905215245.1 uncultured bacterium
TTGGTTATTAACACGTAGTAATGGAGTATCAGAAAATACATCACACAAAATTACAATTCCTTGGTTTGCTGTACTTTTTATTTTATTGGCGTTGCGATTTTTAATTCTTTTGATTTATTACCAAAAGAACTTGTAAACTTATTAGTTGAAATCGATTCTTTCTTATTAATTTCAGCGATGGCTGCGCTCGGCTTAACTACACAAGCAAGCGCAATCAAGAAAGCAGGATTAAAACCTCTGATTTTAGGAATACTAATTTATTTATGGCTAGTGGTTGGTGGATTTTTAGTGAATTATGGAATATCAAAATTAATATAAAATTCACTTAAGATTGACCGCACTTTGATCTGCACCCCAAAACCTGGACCCCACGATAGCGCGCGTTTCCTAACGCGTGCCTGAAAATCAATTTCGTTTGATTCAGATTTTTACTATTTTCATGAATAACTTCAATTTGCTTATTTTTTAGATAGATAAAACTACGCGTCAGAAGGGGGGCTATCTGGGGAGCCGTTGGCAAAGCCAACGTTCAGAATCCTTTTGATTTTATGACCGCACTTTTTTGTCATTAGAAGAAAATGAAGAACTTAAACAGGTAATCACTTTATCGCCAAATATCACTTTTCCGGTAAACTTTATTCGTGAGCTTGCCTCGGGATTTTGCTAACTCCGAAACCACAATAGATTGTAATGGCACAAGCGAGGACGCTTGCGCTATCAGGGGGACTTCGACGGTGATGGCTTATGTGGTGTTGGTTATCGTGTTTGTGTCACTGTTTGAATACCTGATTACCAAGCCTTTGGAAATTTTGTTTATGCCGTGGAGAAGGTGATGCTCTGTCTTGAAAACGTGCGTTTTGAAATTCTCCGTGACCCCATCGTGCACGATTTCAGTTTGAACCTGCAACATGGCGAAGTGAAAGCTTTGTTCGGGCCGAGCGGCTGTGGCAAGACGACGGTTTTGCGTTTGATTGCGGGCTTGGAAACGCCGAAATCGGGCACGATACGCAATACTTTCCGCAAAACGGGTTTTCTGTTCCAGGAAAACCGCCTGCCGGAAAACTTGACCGCGATGCAGAATATCGCTATTTTTATGGACAAACCCGATGAAGGCGAAATCATCGCGCTGGCGGCGAAAGTCGGGCTGACTGCGGGCGATTTGAACAAATATCCGACCGAATTGTCCGGCGGCATGGCGAAACGGGTAGCATTTTTGCGCCTGCTGCTGTGCGGCTGCGACCTTGCCTTGCTGGACGAGCCGTTCGTCGGTTTGGACCGCGATTTGCGCGATATTTTGGTCGCCATGCTGGTGGAAAAAATCGAGCGGCAGGGCATGACGTGTATGCTGGTAACGCACGACCGCTTCGAAGCCGCACGCCTGAGCCATGAAATCATGCTGCTTTCCACTAAGGGCATGAACGTGCAAAACGTGATTACCCTGCCTACGCTGCTGTCCAAACGCGATTCGGCTTTTGAAGAAGCCGTGGTGGCAAGAGAGTTTCAGGGGATTCATTATTATGAGTGATAGGAATTTAAATTTCTGACAAACCTTGCGGTTCGTTGCCCTCTCCCTAGCCCTCTCCCACGGGGAAAGGGGATCAGGTTTCTCAAAATCAGAGAGCCGTAGAATTGGGAATCAGATGTCAGGTAAACCTGAAAATGTTCAGGCTCGACAGCCCAATTCCCTCTCCCCGTGGGAGAGGGCTAGGGAGAGGGTAAGCAAGCCGCAGGCTTGCCTCTTTAGCGAAAGATACGAATCTGTTATCCGAACGCGATTCGGTTTTTGAAAAAAGCCGTGGTGCCAAGGGGGCAGGGGATTCATTATGAGGTGCTTTATGTTTTCGACTGTGATTACTGCTGCTGTTTTATATATTGCTACAGCAGTAGATTTGTTGGTAATACTATTAATATTTTTTGCTAGAGCAAATACTAGAAAAGAATATCGAGATATTTATATCGGACAATATTTAGGTTCTGTAATTTTAATATTAGTTAGTTTATTTCTAGCTTTTGTTTTGAATTATGTTCCGGAAAAATGGGTGTTGGGTTTATTAGGTTTAATACCGATTTACTTAGGTATTAAAGTTGCTATTTACGACGATTGTGAGGGCGAAAAAAGAGCTAAAAAAGAATTGGATGAAAAAGGGTTGTCAAAATTAGTCGGTATTGTTGCTTTGGTTACAGTTGCTAGTTGTGGTGCCGATAATATTGGACTTTTTGTTCCTTACTTTGTGACTTTAGATCTTGTCGACTTATTAGTTACTCTTCTTGTATTTTTAATATTGATTTTTGTTTTAGTATATACAGCACAAAGATTGGCTAATATTTCAGGTGTTGGTGAAATTGTAGAGAAGTTTAGTCGTTGGATAATGGCTGTTATTTATATTGGTTTAGGGTTATTTATTATTATTGAAAATAATACAATTCAAACAATAATATCAATAATATGAATGATACGGGCATTTGAGTATCTGACAAACCTTCGGCTTGCTTCTTCAATACAAGATACAACCCTGTCCGCCCAATAAATCCATATCTGAAAGCATCTTCATGCAGAATTAAGCCAAACCATGAATAAGTTTTTCACCCACCCCATGCGGCCGTTTTTCGTCGGTGCGGCGGTTCTTGCCATACTCGGCGCGTTGGTGTTTTTCATCAGCTCCGGTGCCGTCATTTTGAAATGAAACCAAATCAAAGCCGATTGAACCGTCGTCCACTTGGGTACGACCATCACGTCCGCCGGTTGCTGTTGCTGAAGTTTTGTAGAAAATTTTCATAATGTTTTCCTCAGTTTAATATTGGTTAATATGTTTTGGCGTACCGCCGTTGAAAGTGAGTTCATTATATTGAACGGCAATATGAAGTGTTATATGATTTATCCAAATTACTTGCCTATTCCTACAAAATAATGTTCTCAACTGAAACGATAGAACGCTTATTAAAAGTTATTCCACATAACGAAACCTATTCATCTCCAATTAAAGGCTTGGTGATTCGCCATGCCGATCAGCCGTTTTGCTATGAAGGTATTATTCAAGAACCAAGCATTTGCATCGTGTTAAGTGGCGAACGTGAAATACAACTAGGTGAACAATGCTATCGATTTGACAATCAACACTTTATGTTCTGCCCAGTCAATGTACCGATGCGTGGCGAGATTAAATATGCAGAGCCGCAAAAGCCGTTTTTAGTGATGTCGATGAAAATTGATATTGAAAGCGTTAGCAAGATTTTATTAGCAAATCCAAACCTTGCAGATGATGTTCAACAGGGCGACGAAGGTTTTGCACAATGGCATTTGGATGAATCTCTCAAAAATGCTGTTGAACGCTTATTATTCTTGCACGAAAATCCAAAAGATATTGGGTTTCTTGCACCGCTTATCCAACAAGAAATTTATTATCGACTCCTTACAGGCGAACAAGGTGGCAAATTTAAAGCCATGGTAAGCAATGGATCTCACACCAAAAAAATCGCCCAAGCTACCCATTATCTGCAACAACATTTTAGTGAAACCATCACCGTGGAAACCTTGGCAAATCTAAGTGGTATGTCATTATCTGGCTTTCATAGTCATTTCAAGAAGATAACCAGCCTTTCACCGCTGCAATATCAAAAATCTTTACGTTTGATGGAAGCCAGACGACTGATCGCACAAGAAGGGCGAGGCATTACCGAAACTGCTTACCAAGTTGGCTACGAGTCACCTAGCCAATTCAGCCGTGAATACAAACGGTATTTTGGGCATGCGCCCAAGGGGGATATTAAATAGATGGGGCTTAAAGATAGGTTTAAAAACACCTAAAAATTTGACCGCACTTTATCATTTAAAAAACCGTTTGAA
>CAJMPC010000157.1:0-3770 GCA_905215245.1 uncultured bacterium
TTCTCGGCAGGGGCAGCAGCCTGCGGTGCGGCATGGGAATAGGTGCAGGTATCGGCTTTTTTATTGCGTTAATTGGCTTTAAAAATATGGGATTGGTTGTAGCGAATCCTGCAACCTTAGTGGCATTAGGCAATTTACATGATCCTAAAATTCTGCTCGGCGTATTAGGTTTCTTTATTATCGTAGTTTTAGCTGCACGTAATATTTTCTCTGGTGTTTTAATTTCTATCGCAGTAGTAACTGGATTAGCGCTTTTAATTGATGACCAAGTTACCTTCCACGGCATTGTTTCTATGCCACCAAGCTTAGGTGCGGTTGTTGGGAAAGTAGATATTGCAGGTGCTTTAGATACCGCTTTGCTCGGCATCATTTTCTCTTTCCTTTTGGTAAACCTATTTGACTCATCAGGCACCTTATTAGGTGTAACCGATAAAGCAGGTTTCAGCGATGAGAAAGGTCGTTTCCCGAAAATGAAACAAGCCCTTTATGTAGATAGCGTGAGTGCGGTAGTAGGTTCTTATATTGGAACCTCAGCTATCAGTACTTATATCGAAAGCGGCGCTGGGGTTTCTGTCGGCGGTAGAACAGGTTTAACAGCAGTGACAGTCGGTGTTTTATTCTTACTCACCATTTTCTTTTCACCGTTAGCGAGTGTGGTACCAGCTTATGCAACCGCAGGGGCATTAGTCTATGTAGGGATTTTAATGGCATCCAGTCTTATCCGTGTACACTGGGATGATTTAACTGAAGCAACACCTGCTTTTATCACTGCAGCGATGATGCCATTTACTTATTCAATTACTGAAGGTATCGCATTTGGCTTTATTAGTTATTGCGTCATGAAGGCCTGTACAGGTAGAATACGCGAGGTCAATGCCCCTGTGTGGGTAGTGTCTTTACTGTTTGTAGCCAAGTTCGTTTGGGTTGGCTGATTTCATAAAGGCGTAATTTATTACGCCTTCATTTTTATAGCATTGCAACAAGGAGTGCGTCATGCAAAATATTCTTTTTATCGTCAATGATTCCACATATAGCGGAGAAAAAACGTTCAACGCTGTTCGTTTCGCCATCAATATGAAAGAAGAGCACAGCAAGGATGTGAATATTAAATTATTCTGCTTTTCTGATGCGATTTTATGCGGTATTGCTGGGCAAAACCCAAATGAAGGTTTCAATATCCAACAACTTATCGATATTTTAGCGGCACAAGGTGCTGAAATTAAATTATGCACCAGCTGCGTAAAAGCACGTGGTTTATTAGATGCTAAATTAATTGACGGCGTGACCCTTGGTACTTTAGATGATGTTTCTGAATGGACATTATGGGCGGATAAAGTTTTAACGTTCTAATTTCTGATAAAACAGACAAAATAAAAAGGTGTAATCAATAGATTGCACCTTTTTAATTCTATATAGTTGGTTTAAGTTTTTAAACCTCGCCACCAATCCCAACAAACTTCTCAACAAAGGCAACAATCTTTTGGAAAATGCTTTGTTTTTTCGTGAGATATTGCGGATTAAGCGGACTCATTTTAGGTAGGGTATCATTTAAATCCGTACCTTGTTCGCTAGCATATCCACGTTTTAAAGATACGTTAATATAACGCTTCGCGGCATCAATATTCAGCCCTTCACTGCTAATTAATTCGTCAGCTTCTTTCTGTTGCTCTTTTTGGGCAAATTGGAAGAAGGATTCAATAATACCGGCTTTATCGACAATGCTATCTAAGTCAGTTTGATTGATAAAATCTACGATTAAACTTTCTTTGGCGCGATTCCCTAGGCTCGCTCGGATTGTGGTTCCAATTTCATCAATCAGCTCAGCTTTATTTTTCATTTTTTTGTTGTGTTCAAAAATCAATTCTAAGATGTAATCTAAATTGATTTCTTGGGATTTTAATAAATCTACCTCAAACACCACATCGTCCCAATCAATGGTCGATTTTACTTTTTCCTCGCCATCTTTTTGACGACGGAGCCAATCCCGAATATCGTTGTAAGTTGAACGGTAATTCTGAATACTGCGTTCGCTTGGCATATCAATAGGTTGCATTTCAGCAAAAGCTTCGTCCGTTAAATAATATTTTTCTTTAAAGGCTTCAACGGCTTTTTCATCACTGGTATCGAGTGATTGAAATGCTTGTAAAGCAGCGAACTCATCATAGTTTTGCAGAATGTTTTCAACCCGCAAATATTCACCAAATAATTTTACAAAGTCTTTCTTGTCTTTTTCCGTTTGAATTTCATCTGGATCAGGGAAGCGTTCTTGCAATTCAGCAATAACCTCTAAATACCCACGACGGGCAACACCCGCATCGGTAAAGCCTTCCATATATTCTTGGTAACTTTTTTCTAATACGATATTGCGCGTATTAGATTTACCAAAAAGGGTAATCGCATCAATGGTATCTTGTTCCAAATCACGGAAAGTGACGATATTGCCAAAACTTTTGGTACTGTTGTAAATACGGTTTGTACGAGAATAAGCTTGAATCAAACCATGGTAACGTAAGTTTTTATCTACAAATAACGTGTTTAAGGTTGGCGCATCAAAACCGGTTAAAAACATTCCAACGACAATCAGTAAATCCACTTCTTTGTTTTTGACGCGTTTGGCGAGATCACGATAGTAGTTTTGGAACGATTTCGCATCCACATCATAATTGGTGGCAAAATAGCCGTTGTAATCATCAATGGCAGATTTTAAAAATTCCTTAGCCGAGGAGTTCATTGCCTCCACTTCAAAAGTTTCATCGACAATATCCCCAATCGCATCTTGCTCTTCATTCGCGGCAAACGAAAAGATTGTTGCAATTTTAAGTGGATTTTTGACCGCACTTTGTAACTGTTTAAAAGTTTGATAATAAGCTTTGGCCGCATCCACACTACTTACCGCAAACATCGCATTAAAGCCATTATTACCCGCATTAAAGCGATGGGTCTTTTGTTTGAAATTATCTAGAACATATTGTGCAATTTGCTCAATACGTTTAGGTTGTAAAAAGGCTTGTTTTTTCTCGAGTTTTGTTAGCTCTTCAAGATTCTTTTCAGTTTCAATGCTCTTGAATTGTGGCCGTACATCATTGTAATCCACTTTAAATTTCAACACTTTTTCATCACGAATCGCATCGGTGATAATGTAAGAGTGGAGTTCAATGCCAAAAACACTCGCTGTAGTTTCAGCACCTAATGCGTTAGTTGGGAAAATAGGCGTGCCGGTAAAACCAAATTGATAGTATTTTTTAAATTTTCTTGTTAGATTTTTTTGCGCTTCACCAAATTGAGAACGATGACATTCATCAAAGATAAAAACGACCTGTTTATCGTAAATCGGTAATTTATCTTCCGATTTCATCAGGTTGTTGAGTTTTTGAATGGTGGTAACGATGATCTTATTGTCGTCTTTGTCGATATTGCGTTTTAGCCCAGCCGTACTTTCCGAACCATTCACGCTATCCGGTGAAAAACGTTGGTATTCTTTCATAGTTTGATAGTCCAAATCTTTTCTATCTACTACGAAGAATACTTTTTCAATAAAGTCTAATTCCGTTGCAAGGCGTGCGGCTTTAAAGCTGGAGAGCGTTTTGCCTGAGCCTGTAGTGTGCCAAATGTAGCCACCACTTTCTTTATTGCTCCAATTTTTCGCCTGATATGAACTTTTAATTTTCCATAAAATACGCTCGGTGGCGGCTATTTGATAGGGGCGCATAATTAATAGGGTGTCAGAAACATCAAACACGCAGTAATTTACCAACACATTAAGCAGGGTA
>CAJMPC010000158.1:0-3749 GCA_905215245.1 uncultured bacterium
CAGTATTGGCGGCATTTGGCATCGATCATTTATTCAGTGAAATGCTTGGTGGGCAATCATTACCCGCGATTAAACCACATCCAGGCCCATTGTATTATTTATGTGGTAAATTTGGCGTAGAACCTCGTCAAGTGTTGTTTGTAGGTGACTCTCGAAATGATATTCTCGCGGCACATTCAGCAGGTTGTCCGGTTGTGGGATTAACTTACGGATACAACTACAATATCCCAATTGCTGAATCAAACCCAGATTGGGTGTTTGACGACTTTGCGAAGTTATTAGAGATTCTTTAATTCATCTTAAAACGTAAAGTGCGGTCAAAAATGACCGCACTTTTTTCTTAAACCTCCCACCAAATCAACGCCCATTTACGTTGTCCATGTTTTATTGGTTCATTGTTTATTTGTTTTTGTTGATAGAATTGAGCTAAATTTTGTTTTTCTTTTTCGGTGAGATTGCCGAGAGAAAACTCCACAGAATTTAATAAATCTTCAAAGGTTTCGCCTTGGAAATAACCTGATTCGGTTTCAATAAAACTCACATTCGCGTGAATGCCTTTTTGGTAAAGGCGATTGACTAAATAAATATAAGTCGGAAAGCCCACATCATCACGGCCAATGGCTTCAAATACACCTTCATCGAGAAAATGGCGTTGTGTCACCGAGGTTAAAAAGACGCGTTTTTTTGCCTTACTTTGCAGCTTTTCAATCATGTCATCCAAATCATCGACAAGCGTCGAGCGAGAGGCGAGTATCACATCTGCTTGAGGTACATCATCCCAGTTATCCGACCATGATTTATGTAGAAGCGTAATATTATTCAGTTGATGCTTTTCTTTATATTGCTGAACCATCTCTAACATGCCTTGGCTGTAATCGAGGGCATACACAGCTTGGCATTGTTGGGCTAAAGGAATCACAAACGTGCCGGGGCCACAACCGATATCTAATACGGTTTCATCAGGTTGCACATTCATGGCTTTAAGCAAGGTTTCGTTATAGCGGCTTGGCTTGCCCACTAAATTCTCAGCCATTTTAGGGGCTTTTTTATCCCATTTTGCCGGTGGAAGATTATAGTGATTACAGGCTTTTAGATGTTGTTGATAGAGATCGTTGAAATTGATGTCATTGATGATCATAGTGACGCCTCAAAGTGCGGTTAGTTTTTGGATTGTTTTGAATTGCTTGCTGATTATATGCTTTCTCTCACTGGAAATCATTTGAAAATGATTGACGCAAACGTTTTCGTTTTACTGCATTTTCCTTTATAATAGCCCGCGATTTTCATCTCAAACACAACTCAAAGGTACCCGTATGTTTCAAACTTTTCGTGGCTCACCCGCCCTTTCTGAATTCCGTATTCAAGGTTTAATGCAAAAATTCCAACAAAATCAATTACCGGTAAAATCGGTTTACGCGGAATATTTGCATTTTGTGGAATTAAATCGACCGCTTGTTAGCGAGCAGGAAGCAAAACTAAAAGCATTGTTACATTACGGCCCAACCTTGGCAGAGCATGAAGCTAAAGGTGAAACCTTTATCGTGATTCCACGCGTTGGCACCATTTCTTCTTGGTCTTCTAAAGCGACAGATATTGCGCATAATTGCGGTTTAAATGAAGTGGAGCGCATTGAGCGTGGTTTGGCGTATTATTTTGAGTTAAGCCAACCGCTTGATGAAAAAACAACAGAAAAATTGACCGCACTTTTACACGACCGAATGATGGAAACCGTGGTGCGTCGTCCTGAAGATGCAGAGATCTTATTCCGTCATCAAGATCCGAAACCGTTCAAAACCGTAGATATTTTAAAAGGTGGACGTGAAGCCTTGGTCACAGCCAACGTAGAATTAGGTTTGGCACTGGCAGAAGATGAAATTGATTATTTGGTGGAAAACTTCACCCAATTAGGGCGCAATCCGCACGATATTGAACTTTATATGTTCGCGCAAGCCAACTCTGAGCACTGTCGCCATAAAATCTTTAATGCGGATTGGATTATTGACGGCAAAAAACAGGATAAATCCCTGTTTAAGATGATTAAAAATACCTTTGAGAAAACCCCTGATTTCGTGCTTTCAGCCTATAAAGATAATGCTGCGGTAATGGAAGGCTCAAAAGTCGGCCGTTTCTTTGCAGACCAAGATGGGCAATATCGCTATCACAATGAAGATGCACATATCTTAATGAAAGTGGAAACACACAACCATCCAACGGCGATTTCGCCATTCCCAGGTGCTGCAACAGGTTCGGGCGGTGAAATTCGTGATGAGGGTGCAACGGGTCGTGGTGCAAAACCAAAAGCAGGTTTAACCGGGTTCTCCGTATCAAACCTTGTCATTCCAAACTTTGAACAACCTTGGGAAAATCCACTTTCCAAACCAAACCGTATTGCTTCAGCCTTAGATATTATGATTGAAGGCCCATTAGGTGGCGCAGCATTTAACAACGAGTTCGGTCGCCCTGCATTATTGGGTTATTTCCGTACCTATGAAGAGAAAGTAAACAGCTTCAATGGTGAAGAAGTGCGTGGTTATCATAAGCCGATTATGTTAGCAGGCGGTATCGGTAATATTCGTGGCGAACATGTTCAAAAAGGCGAAATTCCAGTTGGTGCGAAATTGATCGTATTAGGTGGCCCTGCCATGAACATCGGTTTAGGCGGTGGGGCAGCGTCTTCGATGGACAGCGGTAAATCAAAAGAAGATTTAGATTTTGCTTCCGTTCAACGTGAAAACCCAGAAATGGAACGTCGTTGCCAAGAGGTGATTGACCGTTGTTGGCAATTAGGCGAAGAAAACCCAATTCTCTTTATTCACGATGTGGGCGCAGGTGGTTTATCCAACGCGATGCCTGAATTGGTGCACGATGGCGAACGTGGCGGTAAATTTGATTTACGTTCAATCCTTTGCGATGAAAAAGGCATGTCACCATTAGAAATTTGGTGTAACGAATCGCAAGAACGTTATGTATTAGCCGTTGCGCCAGAAAAACTCGAATTATTTACCGCACTTTGTGAACGTGAGCGTGCGCCGTTTGCGGTCATTGGTGAGGCAACGGAAGAAAAACATTTAACCTTGCACGATAGTCATTTCGACAATAACCCAATTGATTTACCGATGAATGTGTTATTAGGCAAAACGCCGAAAATGACGCGCGAGGTTTCGTCAAAAACTGTCGAAAATCAACCGCTTGCAACAGAAAATATTCAATTAAAAGACGCCTTCCATCGCGTATTACGCTTACCGGTGGTGGCAGAAAAAACCTTCTTAATCACCATTGGCGACCGTTCGGTAACCGGTATGGTGGCACGCGATCAAATGGTTGGTCCATGGCAAATTCCGGTGTCTGATGTTGCCGTCACAACTGCATCATTAGACAGCTATCACGGTGAAGCCATGGCAATGGGCGAACGTGCACCAGTAGCATTATTAGACTTTGGTGCTTCTGCACGTTTAGCGGTGGCTGAATCCATTACCAACATTGCAGGCACCAATATTGGCGATATTAAACGTATCAAACTGTCTGCAAACTGGATGTCTGCAGCAGGTCACTGTGGTGAAGATGCTGGCTTATATGAAGCCGTAAAAGCAGTCGGTGAAGAACTTTGCCCTGCGTTAGGTATTACCATTCCGGTGGGTAAAGACTCGATGTCGATGAAAACCACTTGGGAAGAAAATGGCGAGAAAAAATCAGTAACAGCTCCGCTTTCTTTAGTGATTTCATCTTTTGCCCGCGTGGAAGATGTACGC
>CAJMPC010000159.1:0-3722 GCA_905215245.1 uncultured bacterium
GCGTTTTTTTCTCGCTACAAACAACAGCCTCGCCACAAGATTGGCAACGAATTAAACGTCCAATTCCTGCAACAGATGGTAAAGCAAATCCAATTGGCAGCTATTCGAATGGTTGTATTATCGGGGCGGAGCCATTGCCTTATAAAGGTGAGGGATACCAAGTGATTCGTATGAATAAAAATCGCTACTATGGTCACCCTGATATGATTGCTTACTTACAGCGTCTTGGACAAAAGGCGAAGTCAGCAGGCTTACCAACCATGTTAGTTGGAGATATTGCTATGCCTGGTGGTGGCCGCTTTCTAACGGGGCATGCAAGCCATCAAATGGGATTAGATGCGGATATTTGGTTGCGCATGGGTACCATGACAGACAGTGAAGCGTTAAATTCTGACGGAAAAGGCTTGCTTGTGGTGAATCGCCAAGCACAACGTGTTGATGAAAATGTGTGGAATAACAATCATGCAACATTAATTAAATTGGCCGCGCAAGATCCCAAAGTGACCCGTATTTTTGTGAATCCAGCAATTAAATTAAAACTTTGTCAAACTGCGGGTGATGATCGTGCTTGGTTACATAAAATTCGTCCGTGGTTTGGTCATGATTCACATTTCCACGTGCGCATTGCTTGTCCGAAAGATGCCGCTTATTGTGAAGATCAAGCACCTGTACCAGCAGGTGATGGTTGTGGCGATGAACTTTATTCTTGGTTTGAACCCGCAAAACCAGGTTCAGGCGCTTCTAAACCAAAAGTGACACCGCCAGAACCGTTCTTGTGCCAACAAGTGTTGAGTTCGCCAAATAGTAGCGAATGGTTAGAGTAGGAGTTAAATAATGGAGTTGGGGATTGATATATTAGCCATGCTTTTTGCTGCTGCCTTTATTGCCGCATTTATTGATGCGATAGCGGGTGGCGGAGGCTTAATTACAATCCCTGCCTTATTAATGACAGGTATGCCACCTGCAATGGCATTAGGCACGAATAAATTACAAGCGTTCGGTGGTGCGTTGTCGGCAAGTATTTATTTTTTGCGTAAAAGAGCGGTCAATTTATCGGAGTTTTCTTTCATCTTACTGGTGATTTTTATCGGCTCGGTGATTGGTACCTTGCTTATTCAAAGTTTAGATGCGTCATTAATTAAGAAAGGGCTTCCATTTCTCATTTTAGCGATCGGCTTATACTTTTTATTTACGCCTAAATTGGGCGAAAGTGATCGCAAACAACGAATTTCTTATACTGTTTTTGCGTTATGTTTTGGCTCTCTTCTGGGTTTTTATGACGGCTTTTTCGGGCCTGGGACGGGTTCATTGATGAACCTAGCTTGTGTGACGTTACTTGGATTTAACCTAACCAAAGCCACCGCCCATGCGAAAGTGATGAATTTAACCTCAAATTTAGCCTCATTAATTTTCTTCCTAATTGGTGGTCATGTGATTTGGACTGTCGGTTTAGTGATGATGGCAGGAAGCCTGATAGGTGCAAATTTAGGTGCCAAAATGGTGATGGCCAAAGGTAAACAACTGATCAGACCGATGGTGGTGATTATGTCATTTATCATGACGATAAAAATGGCGTATGATCAAGGTTGGTTTCATTTTTAACGATTGATTATGACAGATTCTCAAAAAAAATTACGTATTACGGCACGAACAGGCTATGAACCACATTTTTCATGGTCATATTTGCACCCGAAAAATTGGGGCATTTGGCTTGGTATTTTTGTGCTTTTGTTACTTGCTTTTGTGCCATTTCGTTTACGCGATAAAATGGCCGAGAAACTGGCTCGTGCGCTGACGAAAAAAATCGGTAAACCACGTATTCGTGCCGAGATTAATTTGAAACTCTGTTTCCCAGATTGGACGGCTGAGCAGCGTGAAAAAGTGATTGAAGAGATGTTTGTGACGGTCGCACAAGTCATGCTTGGTATTGGTGAAATTGCCATTCGTTCTAAAAAACATTTACAAAAACGCAGTGAATTCATTGGTCTTGAGCATCTCAAACAAGCCAAAGCTGAAGGGCATAACATCATTTTGATGGTGCCACATGGTTGGGCGATTGATGCCTCTGGCATTATTTTGCATACACACGGCATGCCGATGACGTCAATGTATAACCCGCACCGAAATCCGTTGGTGGACTGGTTGTGGACTTTAGCGCGTCAACGTTTTGGTGGAAAAATGCATGCACGCCAAAATGGTATTAAGCCTTTTTTAGCACACATCAAACAAGGTCAAATGGGATATTATCTTCCTGATGAGGATTTTGGTGCCGAGCAAAGTGTCTTTGTGGATTTCTTTGCTACTTATAAGGCAACGCTTCCAGGGTTAAACAAAATGGCAAAATTAGCGAAAGCGGTGGTTATTCCAATGTTCCCTCGCTATAACGCCAAGAGTGGGAAATATGAAATGGAAATTCGCCCACCGATGCAATTAAGCGACGATCCTGAGCAATCAGCCCGTGCGATGAACGAAGAAATTGAGTATTTCGTTACGCCAACACCCGAACAATATGTCTGGATTTTACAGCTTCTTCGTACTCGAAAAGACGGGGAAGATATTTACCCAGATTAATTCATTTTATTTACAAAAGTGCAGTCAAAATTCACCGCACTTTTGTATTTTTATATGCTAGAATGCGAGCCTAAAAACAGGATTTTTTCTTACTCTTTTTTGAGCAATTATTTATGAACAAACAACTTGAATTAATCAAATCTTCTATCAAATCTATCCCAAATCATCCAAAAGAAGGCATCATTTTCCGTGATATCACGAGCTTACTTGAAGTCCCTGCGGCTTTTAAAGCCACAATCGATTTGATCGTTGAAAAGTATAAAGATCAAGGACTCACAAAAGTAATTGGTACTGAGTCTCGTGGATTTATTTTTGGTGCGCCAGTTGCATTAGCATTAGGCTTGCCATTTATCCCAGTTCGTAAACCGGGCAAATTACCTCGTGAAGTGATTGCACAGTCTTATCAGTTAGAATACGGTCAAGATACCCTTGAATTGCACACTGATGCCATTTCACAAGGTGATAATGTGTTAATCATTGATGACTTGTTAGCGACAGGCGGTACAGTTGAAGCTACCGTGAAATTAGTTCAACGTTTAGGTGGTGATGTGAAACATGCTGCCTTTGTAATTAATTTGCCAGAATTAGGGGGCGAAAAACGCTTACGTGATTTAGGCATTGATTGCTACACCTTAGTCAATTTTGAAGGCCATTAATTTTTAAAGAGATGCGATGAGCTACCAAGTTTTAGCCAGAAAATGGCGACCAAAAAACTTTTCTGAAGTAGTGGGACAAAGCCATGTGCTCACTGCTTTGGAAAACGGTTTAAAAGAAAACCGTTTACATCATGCTTATTTATTTTCCGGCACCCGTGGCGTGGGTAAAACCTCCATTGCTCGTTTATTTGCGAAGGGCTTGAACTGCGTAAATGGTATTACTGCCGATCCTTGTGGTGAATGTGAAAACTGTAAAGCGATCGAAGCGGGCAATTTTATTGATTTAATTGAAATTGATGCGGCTTCTCGTACCAAAGTAGAAGATACTCGCGAACTATTAGACAACGTGCAATACAAGCCGGTAGTGGGGCGCTATAAAGTTTATCTAATCGATGAAGTGCATATGCTTTCCCGCCATTCTTTCAATGCGTTGTTAAAAACCTTGGAAGAACCACCTGAATATGTGAAATTCCTACTCGCTACAACGGATCCTCA
>CAJMPC010000160.1:0-3711 GCA_905215245.1 uncultured bacterium
GAATCCGGATGTAAAAAAACCGACTTTGCGTCGGTTTTTTACTTTCCAGCCCTGAGTTGGTGGCTCTGACTGGAGTGAGATAGCCATCATCTAACGCATCAATGCTAATACCATACTGAAACTATTGCAAGGACGTGCTGGTTTTATAACCTGCATGTACTGTATGATTATCCAGTTAGCTCTGAGGCATTTTCACTCTGGCAATGCGCATAAACGCTTTCAAAGTCCTGGTCAGAAGTACGGGTGGTGCCGTTAACTGATGCTCTGGCCGGAGTGAGAGAGTTCTTATCTAACAATGAGACATGCGCCGTGACAGGCAGTGGATGAGTAAGCGGATGCATTCTCACTCCATCGCATGGAGAAAACGGGTGATTGATAAAGCAATCATCGTTCTAGGGGCGTTAATTGCGCTGCTGGAACTGATCCGCTTTCTGCTTCAGCTTCTGAACTGATAGCGGAAACGTAATTAAGGGCTAAGAGCACACTACTCTTAGCCCTTTAACATTTAACGCATTGTCACGAACTCTTCTGCCGCCGTTGGGTGAATGGCGACGGTATTGTCGAAGTCTTTTTTGGTTGCCCCCATCTTCAGCGCCACCGCGAAGCCCTGCAACATTTCGTCCATACCAAAGCCAATGCCGTGAATACCGACAATCTTCTCTTCCGATCCAACGCACACCAGCTTCATGCGGCACGGCTGGCGGTGAGTGGTGACGGCGGTATACATCGCGGTGAAAGAGGATTTATACACTTTCACATGTTCTTCGCCATATTGCTCAATCGCTTGCGGTTCAGTTAAACCCACTGTACCAATTGGCGGATGGCTGAACACAACCGTTGGCACAAGATTGTAATCTAAATGCTCATTCGGTTTGTTATTGAATAAACGCTCAGACAAACGACGACCTGCCGCCACGGCAACTGGCGTTAATTCAATACCACCTTCGATAATATCACCCACAGCATAAATGCCAGGTACGTTTGTATTTTGATATTTATCGACAATAATTTGTCCGCGTGAATTGGTTTTCACACCGGTTACTTCAAGATTAATCACATCCGTTGCCGGTTCGCGACCAATCGCCCAAATTAACGTATCCACTGTGGTTTCACGACCATCTTGTAATTTCAAGGTAAGCGAACCATCGGCATTTTTCACGACTTCTTCTGTCAACGCTTTAGTATGTAATTGGATACCATCTTGTGTTAACACTTCAACTAAGGTTTCGACAATTAATGGATCTTGATTACGCAATGGGGCATGTTGGCGCACAAATAAATGTGTTTCGCTGCCTAAGCTATTTAAAACACCCGCTAATTCAACGGCAATATAACCTGCGCCTACTACTGCGACACGTTTTGGTAATTCATTTAAAGCAAATACACCATTTGAATCAATCCCGTATTCCGCACCTTTTACTGCTGGAATACTTGGGCGACCACCCGTAGCAATTAAGATATGATCCGCAGTCACTAATTCTGTTGAACCATCTGCATAGCTCACTTCTATCGTTTTCGCATCTTTAAAATGCGCAAAACCATTTAGAACGTCCACATTATTTTTCGCTAACACATTATTGTAAGATGTATGAATACGACCGATGTAAGCTTGACGACTTTCGACTAATTTTGCGTAATCAAACTTTTTCACTTCCACATCAAAACCATAAGCTGGTGCATAGCTATTAATGGCTTCTGCAATTTGTGCGCCATAGAACATCACTTTTTTCGGTACACAACCTACGTTCACACAAGTGCCACCGAGATGTTTTGCTTCAATAATTGCACATTTTTTGCCATAACTTGCCGCACGGTTAATTGAAGCAATACCGCCTGAACCGCCACCGATAGCAATATAATCATAATGTTTAGTCATTGTCATTATCCTTTTTTACTCATTAAAATTTTCTACTATTTTGCCTAAAAGTGAAGAAGAAAGCTATAAATTGATGTAATTGGAATTGTCTATATGCGGGGAAAAAGTGCGGTCATTTTTAGCAAGCAAAATGTATTTTCGCTATAATGCCCTTCAACTCTAAAGAGAAATAAATTTAAATGAATAATAAACATAAGAGATAGAAAAATGCCTCAAAGAACTGATAAAAAAACAATCTGCTTGAATATGATTGTCAAAAATGAATCTACTATCATCCGAGATACATTAGAGAACATTATTTCTCATGTTCCATTAGATTATTATGTCATTAGTGATACAGGATCAGATGACAATACCACAGACATTATCAAACAATTCTTTGATGAAAAAGGTATTCAAGGCGAAATTTATCACGATGAATGGGTTAACTTTGCCCATAATCGAAACTGTGCGTTACAACATGCACAAGGAAAAACAGATTATGTATTAATCTTTGACGCAGATGATCGCTTTGAAGGAAATTTTGTATTACCTGAAGAACTAACGAGTGATCGCTATTATCTACGCATGGCAAATAGTGTAACGGGTGCAAATGTTTATTTCCGTACGCTTATGTTTCGTAATGATGGGTCATTCTATTGGCGTGGCGTATTGCATGAATTTGTTGAACAACGTAATAAAACAGTTGTGGAGCAAAAAATCTTTGGTGATTATTATGTCATTAGTGGTCGATTTGGGGCGCGTAGCAACAATCCACAAAAATATTTCCAAGATGCTCAGGTGTTAGAAAAAGCATTCTATTCCCCTGAAGATGAAGATCTTAAAGATCGCTATGCGTTTTATACTGCACAATCTTATCGTGATGCAGATATGCCTGAAAAGGCTATTGAGTGGTATGCCAAACGTGCAAATTTAGGGGGCTGGTATGAAGAAGTTTATTATTCACTTCTCCAAATTGCCCTATTAAAAATTGAATTAAATGCCTCATTAGATGAAGTGCAAAATCTTTTACTCGCCGCTTATGAATATCGCCCACAACGTGCGGAAAGTCTTTATCAATTAGCGCGCCTACTACGCCACAACAATAAAGCCAGACTGGCTTATATTTATGCAACTGTGGCGGCAAACATCCCGCTAAGTAAAGATATTCTTTTTGTGAATCACGCTGTTTATGAATGGAAAGCTAAAGAAGAACTGGCGATGAGTGCCAATTCGGTGGGCAATTATCAACTTTGCCATGATCTTTGCGTCGAATTATTATTTAATCCAGCCGTACCAGAACAAAACAGAAAACTGTTACTAGACAATTTGAAATTAGCAAAAGAGTATCTTTAAAAATATTAGACGTTCAACTAGGTAAAGAAGAAATGAATAAAAAACTTGTTGGTTTAAGTATGGTGCGCAATGAGAGTGATATTATTGAAACCTTTATTCGCCATAATTTAACCTTATTAAATGAGCTGCATATTGTCGATCATAATAGTTGTGATAATACACGGGAGATTCTTACACTCTTAAAACAAGAAGGATTACCAATTCATATCTATCACTATAATGAATTAGAATATGCTCAAGAACGAATTATGAATCAAATGATGCAATATATTCTGAATAATGATGCTAACATTGATTATATTTTTCCACTTGATGCTGATGAGCTAATTTATTGTCCATCTCGTGAAATATTACACTATTTTCTCTCGCTTATTCCTCAAGGGCGTGTAGGGATGTATACTTGGCGCGGATATTTGCCTAACGATACTGAGTATGATCCAGACTTTATTTGTTATTTTACTGATCAACGAAAAGAGGAAATACTTACGCCTAAAGTGATC
>CAJMPC010000161.1:0-3706 GCA_905215245.1 uncultured bacterium
CTTGGTGATTCGTTACATGGCAGTGCTGTTTGTGCCAGTGAGCGTGGGCATTATCAAATATTATGATTTACTTGTTTCTCAATGGAAAATTTTACTCATTCCAAATATTCTCAGTACTTTTCTGACGCTCTTTATTATCGCATTTTTGGGTAATTATTTGTTTTACAAGCAATCTTTTGCTCATAAACGTCAGAAAGTATTAGAGAAACGTAATTTTCAGGCAGACTAAGGTTTTATTATGCAGTATGCAATTTATCTTTATACCATTTTAACGATTTTCGGATTTTGGCTCGCATTACAAATCAGTAAACGTTGGAAATCCATGATTTTCAATACGTTCGTGCTCACAGTATCAATCCTTGTGCTGATTTTAGTGGTGGGCGATATTCCTTATGATGATTATATGGCGGGCAATGCGCCGATTAATAATTTATTAGGGGTAAGTATTGTTGCGCTGGCGTTACCGTTGTATGAACAACTTCGTCAAATTGCGAAACAGTGGAAAATTATTCTTTCTGTAGTGACATTAGCTTCTCTGTTTTCGATGTTTACCGGTGCCATTTTTGCGATTATTTTAGGGGCAAGCCCTGAAATGGTGGCGACCGTATTACCAAAATCCATTACTACGCCAATTGCGATGGAAGTGTCTTCACATTTAGGCGGTATTCCTGCCGTTACAGCTGTAGGTGTGATTGTTGCAGGTTTGCAAGGTTCGGTTTTTGGTTATCTCATCTTGAAAAAACTCGGTATTAAACAACAAGAAGCCGTTGGTTTATCTGTTGGGGCGGTTTCTCACGCACTGGGCACCGTAAGCTGTATGGAAGCCGATCCGAAAGCTGGTAGTTATAGTTCGATTTCTTTGGTACTTTGCGGTATTATGAGCTCAATTTTAGCGCCCTTAGTATTCCATGTTATTCGTCTATTTTTATGAGAACCCAATTAGCTGATTTTTGGACTGAACGTTTCCTCCCAGATCCGCCTCGCGAAAAAGATCACCGACCACCATTTCGTCGTGATCGCGGGCGGATTTTACATTCTGCAGCTTTCCGTTGTTTACAAGCAAAAACACAAATTCACGCCGTGGGCGAAAATGATTTTTATCGCACTCGTTTAACTCATTCCCTTGAAGTAGCACAAATCGGTAGCAGCCTGGTTTCCCAATTAAAATTTGCGGAAAGTTATGTTGCTATTTCAGACCAGCTTCATATTGAAAAAAGTGAATTACAGAAACAACTCAAACCTTTATTACCAAGCAATGATTTAATTGAAAGTTTGTGCTTTGCGCATGATATTGGCCATCCACCATTTGGTCATGGTGGGGAAGTGGCACTCAATTATATGATGCGTGACCACGGTGGTTTTGAAGGTAATGCGCAGACATTTCGTATTATTACTAAACTGGAACCTTATACTGAAACAGCAGGGATGAATTTAACGCGTCGTGCTATTTTAGGTGTGGTGAAATATCCGAATATTTTAGACTTATCTTCCCCTCAATATGTCCAGTTGCCGCATACTGAAAACGCTGATCCGCGTTATGTCAAAATTAGCGACTGGAAGCCTGGAAAAGGGTTATTCCGTGATGACGTCACAATGTTTACTTGGTTGCTGAAAAATCTTTCTGAAAATGACCGCACTTTGTTTGGTTCATTTCAAAAAGAACGGTCAAATCCTGCCGAGTTTTTAAAAACACAATTTAAATCTTTAGATTGCAGTATTATGGAGTTGGCGGACGATATTGCGTATGGCGTGCATGATTTAGAAGATGCGATTGTGACTGGTGTAGTAAATCAACATCAGTGGCAAGAAGCATTGGCTGAACTTAAAACGATTCCTTCAGATTGGTTGGCAAAAAATATAGAACAAGTCAGCCAACGCTTATTCTCCAACCATCATTTTGAGCGTAAAAATGCCATTGGGGCATTAGTGAATTTCTTTATTACCCATGTGCGTTGGAAAGTCACCGGCAATTTTGATGAACCTTTGTTACGTTATAACGCAGAACTACCGCAAGATGTGATTGCCGCATTAAATGTATTCAAAAAGTTTGTATGGAAATACGTGATTCGTCATGTCGAAACACAACGTATTGAATATAAAGGCCAACGTATTCTCACGGAAATGTTCCAGATTTTTGAGTCTGACCCAGAACGTTTATTGCCAACGAACACGGCTAATCGTTGGAAAAATGCGCCAGAACAGGGCAAAAAACGTATTATTTGTGACTATATCGCGGGCATGTCAGATGCCTATGCCTTAAAGGTTTATCACCAGCTCTAAAGTGCGGTTATTTTTATTGATATTTTGAATTTATAGGACAATTTTGTGGCATTAATTAGTTTAACTAACGCTTATCTTTCTTTTAGTGATCACCCCTTACTTGATCATGCTGAACTTCATATTGAACCCAATGAGCGCGTGTGTTTAGTGGGGCGTAACGGTGCAGGTAAATCGACTTTATTAAAAATTATTGCACAGCAAGTCACCATGGATGACGGCAAAGTGCAGTATGAAAAAGATTTAGTGGTTTCACGTTTAGAGCAAGATCCGCCTCGCCACGCTGAAGGGAATGTATTTGATTATGTGGCAGAAGGTATTGAGCATTTAGCAGATTTGTTAAAGGAATATCACCATATTTCGCAAGAGTTGACACAAAATTACAGTGAGCAAATTCTTAATCAACTGGCGCAAGTACAAGCCAAATTAGAGCATGCCAATGGGTGGCAGTTTGAAAATAAAATCAATGAAGTTCTGCAAAAATTAGAGTTAAATCCTGATACTAAATTAGCCGATTTATCGGGTGGTTGGTTACGTAAAGCCGCTCTTGCTCGTGCGTTGGTGTGTAATCCTGATGTCTTGTTATTAGATGAACCGACCAACCACTTGGATGTGGATGCAATTGAATGGTTAGAAAACTTCTTATTAGAATTCACCGGAAGTATTGTGTTTATTTCCCACGATCGTTCTTTTATCCGCAAAATGGCCACTCGTATTGTCGATTTAGATCGCGGGAAATTAGTGTCTTATCCAGGTAACTATGATTTATACCTCACCGCTAAAGAGGAAAGCTTACGTGTCGAAGCATTGCAAAATGACCTTTTTGATAAGCGTTTAGCGCAAGAAGAAGTTTGGATTCGTCAAGGGATTAAAGCGCGTCGTACGCGTAATGAAGGCCGTGTGCGCGCTTTAAAAGCCATGCGTGAAGAACGTCGCCAACGTCGTGAGGTGATGGGTACTGCTAAGTTACAATTAGATAACTCAAGTCGTTCAGGCAAAATCGTGTTTGAAATGGAAGATGTAAGCTATGAGATTGAAGGCAAACAGCTGCTCAAAGATTTCAGCACGACCATTTTACGAGGCGATAAAATTGCATTGGTTGGCCCAAATGGTTGCGGAAAAACCACGTTTATTAAACTTTTATTAGGTGAAATCAAGCCAACCAGCGGTCGCATTCATTGCGGCACAAAATTAGACATTGCTTATTTTGACCAATATCGTGCCGATCTCGATCCAGAAAAAACGGTGATGGATAACGTTGCCGATGGCAAGCAAGATATAGAGGTCAATGGCATAAAACGTCATGTCTTGGGCTATTTGCAGGATTTCTTATTTCCACCCAAACGAGCTATGACACCCGTAAAAACCCTTTCAGGTGGTGAACGTAACCGTTTGTTATTGGCTAAATTATTACTGAAACCTAATAATC
>CAJMPC010000162.1:0-3646 GCA_905215245.1 uncultured bacterium
GAAACCGCTTGTCCTACTTGAGCATTACGGCGAGCAACATAGCCTTTAATTGGACTGCGGATTTTCGTGCGTTCTAAATTCAACCAAGCTTGCTTCAAATTACTGACCGCACTTTGAATTTGCGGCTGTTCACTTAAAGGCCCGTCTAACAATAAAGCTTGATTGGCTTCAAGTTGGTTTTGTGAGGTCGCTAAGTTTGCTTTCGCCAGTTCAACCGCTTCTTTGGCGTGTTGGAAAGATTCTTTATCTATTGCGCCATCTTTGACTAATTGCACACGACGGTTCAAGTTTCCTTGTGCTTGAGCAAGGGTAATTTCATTCGCACGAACAGCAGATTTCAATTGTTTTACGGTGTAATTAAGTTGAGAAATTTGGCGAACGGCATTGGCTAAATTGCTTTTAGCTTGCTCAAAACTCAATTTGGCATTGGTATCATCCAGTTATAATAACACATCGCCTGCTTGTACGGGATCCATATTATCAACATTAATTTTTGAAATATTTCCCGCAACTTGTGATGAGACCATCACCTGATTGCCGCTCACATAGGCATCTTCGGTTTCTTCAAAGCCTTTAATAAAGAAAAACCAATAAGCTGCAGAACCGATTGCAATCAGAAGAAGCAAAAGAATAAAAATGGAAAGCCCTTTTTTACGTTGTTGAGATTTATTATTTGAGGACGTTTGTGTATCTATTTGTTGATCGGACATAATGCGAACCTTATCGGAAAATGCTGAAGTAAAAAAGCTTCAGTCTATAAAATATGAATGTTCGTTCATTATGAACGTGAATTAAAATTATTTCAAGAATGACCGCACTTGCTTAGATAAAAGTGCGGTCAATTTTAATGACGTTTTTTCATAACAAACAGGTGTCGGCTTTTGCTAAAGCAGAGAGTGGGATTTTGTTATAGTATTTGGATATAAAAGCAAAATTAATATGTGTTTGTTTTTTTAGGATAATTTATTTACATACATTTACATAAATTATATTGAAAATGCCTAGATTTTATTAAGCGTGTGTTAGATAATGGGGATTGATCTCTGCTTGGGTGTTTTGAGGCAGGCTCATAGTTTTATATTATTAAATTTATGCAAGGGAGTTTCATTTTTTTATGAATAAGATTTTTAAAGTGATTTGGAATCGAACTACTCAGTCGTTGGTGGTGACGTCTGAGTTGGCGAAAGGTGCAGCTAAAGCATCGTGTGAGAATAATAACGTAGAAAGTAAAACGTTATTTGGAAGAATTTTTAAATTATCAACTATTGCGATAGCTTTAACTGGTGCCGTTAACTATGCGAATGCAGCCTACCAGGTGAACGGTTCGGTAATTCGGTAAATAGTGGTGATAGTATTGCAATTAGTGGAAATGCAGGCAAAAAAGCCGATGCACGAGGGATTGGACCAAGTACCGATACAGGGAATATTGCTATTGGTACAGATTCAGCTGCTCAAGGTGGTAATTCTGTAGCAATCGGGTATGAATCTAAAACGAGAGGTAATGGTGGTACAGCTGTTGGTCAAGGTGCTAAAGCTGGTGTTTCAAAAGATGATGGCTCAGCATCTTCAGCTTTTGGTTATTATGCAAATGCTGCTGCAAGTGGCTCAACTGCATTAGGCTTTCAAACTGTCGCTTCTACTAAACAGGCTACAGCAGCAGGTTATAAAGCTTCAGCCTCTGGCGAAGGTGCAACCGCTTTAGGTGCTAATGCAATAGCCTCCAATCAAAGTACAATCGCGATTTCTGCAGGTCCTAATACCACAACTGCAAGTGGAGTTGGTTCTATCGCCATTGGTACGAATGTAACTTCGAATGGAGCTGGAAATATTGCAACGGGTGCCAATGCCAATGCAACTGGAGATGGTGCTATTGCAACTGGTTTAGGTTCAGTTGCAAATGGAAATAATGCATTAGCAGTTGGAACAAATACAAGTGCAACAGGTGCTAATGATGTTGCGTTAGGTGCTGGTTCGGTTACAGGAAGTCGCAATGCATTAACTTCAATTACAATTAATGGAACTGAAGTTGGTAATAATGGTAAATCGAGCGGAACGTCTGTTCTGGCAGTAGGTAATAGTACTTCTGCTAGACAGGTTCAACATGTTTCAGCAGGCTTAATTAGCGCAGATTCTACTGATGCGATTAATGGTTCACAGCTTTACAACGTGATCACAGTCGTAAACTCAACAGCAAGTACGGCAACAGCCGCAAAAACAGCTGCAGATAATGCACAAACTACCGCAGATAATGCTCAGACTACAGCAACAGCGGCAAAAAGTGTTGCAGATCTCAGTCAGACTATTGCAACAACTGCAAGCCTTAATGCAACAACTGCAATAAATACCGCAAACAATGCATTGGAGTTAGCTAATCAAGCCGCTAATATTTATTTCCATGTAAATGATGGAACAGAAGATATAGATAGACTTCCTTCAGAGGAGAGTTTAAGAACTAATGGCGGCTCAGTTCGTTCGTCTGCTGGTGCACAAGGTATATTTTCTATTACAGCAGGTATGCGAGCAACAACCACCGAAACAGCATATAATGCAATTGCTATGGGTAACGGTGCTTCAGCAGCATCTGAAGATGCAGTGGTAGTGGGTTCTAATAGTGCAGCTCGCACAGGGACAGTAAATGCAACCGTATTAGGTGCTAATTCTGTGGCCGAAGCAAATTCAGTGAATGCGACTGTAGTGGGACAATTCTCTGCAGCGGGTAAAGATTCTGTGAATGCAACCGTTGTAGGTTCAAGAAGTTATGTTCGTCCAAATACAAATGATGGTACAGCATTAGGTCATTACGCTGGTGTGGATAACAGCACAACAAATGGTACATCAGTTGGTGCTCGCACTTGGGTTGGTGAAAATGTAAAAAATGGTACAGCATTAGGGGTGTATAACCTTGTTGGTAATAACACCCAAAATACTATTGCTGTAGGTGTTGCAAATAACGTAAAAGATGGCGTTAAAAATAACACGATTATTGGACACGGTAATACTATTGCATCAAACGGTACAACCGTATTGGGTAATAACTTAACTATCGCTGCAGGTTTAGATGAAGCAGTGGTTTTAGGTAATCATTCAACTACGACAGGTTCTCATCCTATTGCAAATGTAACTGAAGCAACTGTGGGTAATTTAACCTATAGTGGCTTCAAAGGAACCGTTGCAGGTGCAGGTAGCTTTGTAAGCGTAGGTGCGGTAGATGATGAGCGTAAATTGATCAATGTTGCAGCAGGAAATATTTCCGCGACTTCAACAGAAGCGATCAATGGTTCACAACTTTATGCAGTAACTTCACAGCTAGATCAAACAAATGAAACAGCCAAGACAGCCGCTTCAAGTGCAAGTAGTGCAGTGTCTTTAGCTTCAGCGGCAGCTTCAACAGCAACATCAGCAGCGGAAGTGGTTAGCAGCAACTTAAGTAAAATTGAAAGTGCAGCTTCAGCCGCTGTAAGTGCCGCTTCATCAGCAAATAGCTCAGCGACAGCTGCAAGTACTTCAGCATCTGCGGCAGATTCTTCAGCGAAAGCCGCAAGCTCATCAGCTTCAGCAGCAGATAGCTCTGCAACTGCAGCAAGCTCTTCAGCTTCAGCAGCAGATAGCTCAGCAACAGCAGCAAGCTCTTCAGCTTCAGCAGCAG
>CAJMPC010000163.1:0-3629 GCA_905215245.1 uncultured bacterium
TTCGTGCCGCATTAAAAACGCGTACGCTTTTTAATATTTTAGGTCCATTAATTAACCCTGCTCGTCCAACTTATCATTTGCTTGGCGTGTATGCCCCTGAATTAGTAAAAACCTATGCTGAAACCGCTGTCGCATTAGGTCATCAACATACTTTTGTAGTCCATGGTGCGGGTCTTGATGAAGTCGCCGTACATGGTGAAACCCAAGTGGCAGAAATTAAAAACGGTAAAATTGACTACTTCACCTTAACACCAGAAGATTTTGGTTTAAAAACACAATCTTTAGAAAGTTTACGTGGTGGCGAACCGCAAGAAAATGCTCAATATCTGACCGCACTTTTACAAGGCAAAGGCAAAGCTGAACATGCTAATGCGGTAGCCGCAAATGTGGCATTATTGCTGAAATTATTTGGTCATGATGACTTAAAACAAAATGTTCAAAATGTATTGGCTCATCTTGCATCAGGCAAAGCGTTTGATACATTACAACATTTAACTAAATATTAAGATAAAGGCTGATTTGATAAGCCACAATAAGAAGAAAGATTATGATCACGCAAGATTTCACTAAACCCATTGACTCTGCTACGGTACTGCAAAAAATCGTCTTAGACAAAGCACAATGGGTTAAGGCAAAGGAAGCTGAATTTCCGCTTTCACAATTTAAAGAAAACATTCAAAAATCTGACCGCTCTTTTTATGATGCGTTGGCTAAAGGCACACATCAAAAGCCCGCTTATATTTTGGAATGTAAGAAAGCCTCACCTTCTAAAGGATTAATTCGTGGTGAATTTAATTTAGATGAAATCGCCAATGTGTATAAACATTATGCATCAGCTGTTTCTGTGCTAACGGATGAGAAATACTTCCAAGGTAAATTTGACTATTTGCCGCAAGTACGTGACGTTGTCACACAACCTGTATTATGCAAAGATTTTATGATCAGCGAATATCAGGTTTATCTCGCACGCTACTATCAAGCTGATGCTATTTTATTGATGCTTTCAGTGGTGAATGATGAAACCTATCGCGTATTGTCTGATCTTGCACATTCTCTCGGCATGGGCGTATTGACAGAAACCAGTAACGAGGAAGAGTTTGAGCGTGCCCTTGCATTAGGTGCAAAAATTATCGGCGTCAACAATCGTAATCTTCACGATCTCACCGTTGATTTAAACCGCGTAGTAGAACTTACACAAAAATATGCCGATCGCATTCCCGCTGATGCACGTATTATCAGCGAATCAGGGATTTATAATCACAGTCAAATTCGTGATTTGCAAAAAGTGGCTCATGGCTTTTTAATCGGCAGCAGCCTAATGGGCAGTGCTGATTTAAATAATGCTGTGCGTGAAGTGATTTTTGGAGAAAATAAAGTATGCGGTTTAACTCGCACACAAGATGTCAAAGAGGTTTACGCAAACGGAGCACTATACGGCGGCTTAATTTTCGTCGAACATTCAAAACGCTGTGTGAGCCTTCGTCAAGCCCAAGAATTAGTGACAGCATCACCACTTCGTTTTGTGGGCGTATTCCAGAATCAAGAAATTGATTTTATTGTAAAAATCGCTAAACAATTGCAGCTTTATGCCGTTCAGCTACACGGTTCAGAAACCGCTGAATTTATTACCGCACTTCGTCACCAACTGCCTGAAGAAATACAAATTTGGAAAGCCATTTCGGTGAATACTGAAGCACAAAGTGCGGTTGATTTTACGGATGATTTAAATATCACTCGCTATATTTTCGATAGCCAATCTGCTAATCAACAAGGTGGCACAGGAAAAACCTTTAATTGGTCACTCATTCCTGAAAACTTGAAACACAAAATTATTTTGGCTGGTGGCATTTCACCTGACAATATTGAACAAGCCATTAAGCAAGGTTGCTTAGGGGTTGATCTCAATTCTGGTGTAGAAACTGCCGCTGGCGTGAAAGATAGCGAAAAAGTGCGGTCAGTTTTTAAGACGATTTTGTCAAATTAATCTGATTGCTAAGGGGAAGCATTATGCAAAGAACAGCGTTAGTAACTGGCGCAACTGCCGGATTTGGTGCGGCAATTTGTCGCACACTCATTGAAAATGGCTATCGTGTAATTGGTACGGGACGCCGTGTAGCTCGTTTGGAACAATTACAACAAGAATTAGGTGATAACTTCCATTTTCTTGCCTTTGATATTTCAGATCGCCAAGCAACAGAAGATGCGTTCCATTCTCTTCCCGCTAGTTGGCAATCCATTGATTTATTGCTGAATAATGCAGGATTAGCATTAGGCTTAGAAAGTGCAGATAAAGCGAATTTAGACGATTGGATGCAAATGATTGATACCAATATTAAAGGACTCGTCACTATCACACGTCTTGTGTTACCACAAATGGTAGAACGTAATTCAGGCCATATTATTAATTTAGGCTCAATTGCTGGCACCTATCCTTATCCAGGTGGCAATATATACGGTGGCACTAAAGCTTTTATCAAACAATTTAGTTTAAATCTTCGAGCCGATCTTGCAGGTACACAAATTCGCGTTTCCAATGTTGAACCCGGTCTTTGTGGTGGAACTGAATTTTCGAATGTTCGCTTTAAAGGTGATGATGCCCGAGCAGAAAAACTCTATGAAAATGTGGAATATGTCAGTCCACAAGATATTGCTAATATTGTTCTATGGCTCAATCAACAACCTGAACATGTCAATATTAATCGCATTGAAGTGATGCCTACAGCACAAACCTTTGCACCACTTAATGTCGCAAGAATTCAAAAATAACAAGGAAATATTATGTCAGAAACCCTTTTAAATCCTTATTTCGGTGAATTTGGCGGAATGTACGTACCGGAAATTCTCGTACCGGTACTACAACAGCTAGAAAAAGCCTTTGTTGAAGCAAAAGACGATCCTGAATTCCAACGTGAATTTCAAGATTTACTTAAAAATTATGCGGGCAGACCAACCGCACTTACCCTTTGCCGTAATTTAACCAAAGGGACAAAAGCAAAAATTTATTTAAAACGTGAAGATTTACTTCACGGTGGTGCCCATAAAACCAACCAAGTGTTAGGTCAAATTTTATTGGCAAAACGCATGGGGAAAACGCGCATTATCGCCGAAACCGGTGCGGGCCAACATGGTGTTGCGACTGCCCTTGCTTGTGCAATGTTAGATATGCCTTGCCGTGTTTATATGGGGGCGAAAGATGTAGAACGTCAATCACCAAACGTATTCCGTATGCGTTTAATGGGTGCTGAAGTAATTCCTGTACAAAAAGGTTCTTGCTCATTAAAAGATGCGTGTTGTGAAGCAATGCGTGATTGGTCAGCCAACTATGAAAACACCCATTATTTATTGGGTACGGCGGCAGGTCCTCATCCATTCCCAACCATTGTGCGTGAATTCCAAAAAATGATTGGTGAAGAAACCAAACGTCAAATTTTAGAAAAAGAAGGTCGCCTACCGGATGCTGTCATTGCTGCAGTCGGTGGTGGTTCGAATGCCATTGGTATGTTTACTGATTTTATTGATGAAAAAGATGTACGCTTAATTGGTGTAGAACCCGCTGGTCACGGCATTGAAAGTGGTGAACATGGTGCACCATTAGGTCATGCAAAAGTCGGTATTTATTTCGGTATGAA
>CAJMPC010000164.1:0-3624 GCA_905215245.1 uncultured bacterium
ACTGTAACAGTCTCGCTTTAACCAGTGCGATTGCAGTGATGAATGATGATGCTTTTGTGGAAAAAGTGGCTGAGAATAATCGTCAAGAAATGAAACGTTATGAAGCCTTCTGTCAACAATATGGCTTAGACTTTATTCCATCTAAAGGTAACTTTATTACCATTGATTTTAAACAACCGGCCGCACCAATTTATGATACATTATTACGTGAAAGCGTCATTGTTCGTCCTATTGCTGGTTATGGCATGCCAAATCACTTACGTATCAGTATTGGCTTACCACAAGAAAATGACAAATTTTTTACTGCACTTAAAAAAGTGCTTAATTTAGGAAATGAAAAATAGGAGCTTTTATGACTCAAGTAACAATGATGGGTAATCCCATTGAAGTAAGCGGCAACTTTCCCCAAAAAGGAGAGAAAGTGACCGCACTTACGCTCACCAATAAAGAACTCGCTGACGTCACGCTTGATACTTATGCAGGAAAACGCAAAGTTTTAAATATTTTCCCAAGTATTGATACAGATGTATGTGCAACTTCTGTTCGCAAATTCAATCAACAAGCAGCTAATTTAAAAAATGCTGTGGTACTTTGCATTTCAGCTGATTTACCTTTTGCACAAGCACGATTCTGCGGTGCGGAAGGTATTGAGAACGTAGAAACGCTTTCTACTTTCCGTCATAAAGAAGTCCATGAAAACTTAGGGGTAAACATCACAACTGGTCCAATCGCGGGCTTGACTGCTCGTTCAGTGATTGTCTTAGATGAAAACAATAACGTGTTACATAGTGAATTGGTGTCTGAAATTAAAGATGAGCCAAATTATGAAGCTGCGTTAGCCACACTATAATGAATAAGGCGCTTTCTTTTAACTAGAAAGCGCCTTTTTATTTATTCGGGGAAAATCTCATTCAATATCAATGCAATCCCATCATCATTATGCGAAGCAGTGACTCGATTGGCGGCCTGTTTAATCTCATCCGGTGCATTGCCCATTGCCACGCCTAATCCCACGCTTTCTAGCATATCTAAATCGTTAAAGTTATCACCGAAAGCGACACATTCTTCCATCTTCACATGAAAATAATCTTCAAGAAAACGTACCGCGTTACCTTTCGTTGCTGACTTATGCATTACTTCAAGGAAATTCGCATGAGAACGGCAAATACTTAAATGCGGGAATTTCTCTTTCAAGATTTGCTCAATAGCAATCACTTCATCCGTTTCACCAATGATTTGAATTTTATGTGGAGAATAGATCGCACTTTCATCATAAGGATCAATCTGAATGCCTGTCACGCTACGTTCATAAATCACCCATTTATTATCCAAATCGCGAGCGACGCAATCATCATAAGTATAATAATTGACACCTAGTGCAGGATGATCTGCTAATACTTGGTTAATGGCTTGAATATCTGCTGGATCAATTTGTACCGAATAAATAGGCGTGGCGTTTTTATCTAAAATCAAGGCACCACTGAATGCCACAATGATGTTGTAATTTTCAATGAGTTTCGCATAAGGCCAAATACCCAGCGGTGAACGAGCAGAGATTGGTGTAAATGGAATACCTTGTTTTGTAATGCGTTGAAGTGCATCTAAGGTTTTAGGCGAAATTCGATGATCCGACGTTAATAAGGTACCATCAAAATCGCTGAATACGGCTTTATACATAATTGCTCCAAATCGTCATTATTTTTCTGAAAGATAAGGGTCAGCAAAGCCTAAACCCTGCATAATTTCAGTTTCTAAACTTTCCATTTCTTCGGCTTCATCATCTTCAATATGATCATAACCAAGTAAATGTAAGCTACCATGCACTATCATATGCGCCCAATGCGCCATTAAAGGCTTTTCTTGCTCGATAGCTTCGCGTTCTACTACCTGGCGACAAATCACCAAATCGCCCAACAGCGGTAATTCCACTTCGTCAGGACATTCAAAAGGGAAAGACAATACATTGGTTGGACGATCTTTACCACGATAAGTCAAATTCAAGTCATGACTTTCCGCTTCATCCACAATGCGTACCGTCATTTCAACATTATCACTTTCTGGTTGTACTGCGGCGGTTGCCCATTGTAGGATTTGCGCTTCTGACGGCAAGCCTTCTGTATTTTCGCTCGCCAATTGCAGATCAATAATCATATTGCCCATGTTATTCTCCTAAATTCGTTTCATTTTCTGACCGCACTTTTTGCTCACGTTCAGATCGACGCTGCGCTGCGATTTCTTGACGGCGAATTTCATCTTGGACTTCCCATTCTTCGTAAGCTTGCACCACTTTTGCTACCACAGGATGTCGCACAATATCTTTACTCTCAAAATAGTTAAAGCTTAGTTCTGACACTTTACTTAACACTTCCATAGCGTGGCGTAAACCCGATTTTGTGCTGCGCGGCAAATCGATTTGAGTCACATCCCCTGTAATCACGGCTTTAGAATTAAAACCAATACGGGTCAAAAACATTTTCATTTGTTCGACCGTCGTATTTTGGCTTTCATCTAAAATAATAAAGCTGTCATTGAGTGTGCGACCACGCATATAAGCCAATGGTGCGATTTCAATGACATTGCGCTCCATCAATTTTTGTACGCGTTCAAAGCCTAGCATTTCAAATAACGCATCATAAAGTGGTCGTAAATAAGGTTCAATTTTTTGGCCTAAATCACCCGGCAGGAAACCTAATTTTTCGCCCGCTTCCACCGCAGGACGAGTCAGCAAAATGCGACGAATTTCTTGACGCTCTAATGCCTCAACGGCAGCCGCTACTGCTAAAAAGGTTTTCCCTGTGCCAGCGGGGCCAATCCCAAAACTAATATCGTGCGTAAGAATATTATGTAAATATTGAATTTGATTTTCACCACGCGGTTTAATCAAACCACGCTTAGTTTTAATTGTGGTGCTATAAACGTGATTTTCACTACGTGACTCACTTCCCGCTTGAGATAACATTCTGCTCTCTTGCAAGGCAATATGCACATCTTCTAAATCAAGTTCTTTCACTTTCCCCTTAATTGGTGCAGTCTCCACATATAATATTTGGATTAATTTAGCCGCACGATCAATTAATTGTTCATGGTGAGATTTGGGATTTTCATCATTTGATTTCACGGTAAAAGTGAAGTTATTGCGAGAAATATTGAGGTTAAATTCTTTTTCAATCAGTTTGATATTTTCATCGAATGCACCGCAAAGGGATTGCAGACGATCATTTTCTTGAGGTTCTAAGGTAAAAGTTGTCATTAAATTTCATTTTAGAATTGTGAATACTGTCTCCATTTTAGCCTAATTACGATGAATGTAAAACGGGCTTCACCAACTGATGAAGCCCGATAACCAAATTAAGGCAATTCAGGGAAAAGCATCTTAATCACATTCATTGTCAATCGTCGAGATTGTCCACTAAATGGAAAAATATGCATCATCATCATAGGATTAAAGTTTGCCTCAATCACACCCCACGAACGTAAACTCGGTTCTGCCGGCTGTTTCAAATCAGGAATAATTAAATCTACGCCACAAACTGCCGCCCCCATTGCCTTGCTAATCCCTACCGCAATTTCTTTGTAACTGGCATGCATTTCATCTGTCATATCAATAGAATCGCCGCCTGTACT
>CAJMPC010000165.1:0-3588 GCA_905215245.1 uncultured bacterium
GTACCTCGTTCAAATCGCGTTGACACGGATGCCTTGATGGCGCATTTATTTGCGACGACTGATCTTGAAAAAAGCTATCGTGTGAATATGAATATGATCGGGCTTGATCATAAACCAGCCGTGAAAGGCTTACTTCAAGTTCTTACCGAATGGCTGACATTCCGTCGTACAACAGTAACGCGTCGTTTACAACATCGTTTAGATAAAGTACTCGCTCGTTTACACATTTTAGATGGTTTGATGATTGCCTTCCTCAATATTGATGAAGTGATTGAGATTATTCGCACTGAAGACGAACCTAAACAAGTTTTAATGGCTCGTTTTAACTTAAGTGATGAACAGGCAGAAGCCATTTTAAACTTACGTTTGCGCCATTTAGCCAAATTAGAAGAACATCAATTACAAGCTGAAAAAGATAAACTCGAAGAAGAGCGGTCAAATTTAGAATTAATTTTAGGATCTGAGCGTCGCTTAAATACCTTGATCAAAAAAGAAATTCAAGAAGATGCGAAAAAATACACCAGCCCTAGAATGTCTCAATTAGTTGAGCGTGAAGAAGCGAAAGCGATTTCTGAAAGTGAAATGACCCCAGCTGAACCCGTTACCGTCATCTTATCTGAAATGGGCTGGGTTCGTTGTGCGAAAGGTCATGATATTGATCCGGAAGGATTAAGCTATAAAGCAGGCGATAAATATCTGGCGCACGCTTGTGGTAAAAGTAATCAACCGGTGATCTTTATTGATAGCACTGGTCGTAGCTACGCTTTAGATCCGTTAAGCTTGCCTTCTGCGCGTTCACAAGGTGAACCGCTCACCGGTAAACTTACATTACCGGCAGGTGCGACTATTGAACAGGTTATTATGGAACCTGAAAAACAAGAATTATTGATGGCATCAGATGCAGGATATGGTTTTATTTGCAAATTTGAAGATTTAATTGCACGTAATAAAGCAGGAAAAGCCTTGATTTCTTTGCCAGAAAATGCGAAAGTCTTGAAACCTGAGACACTTTCCGAGTCGGCCTCACTTCTTGTGTCCCTCACTTCAGCGGGTCGAATGCTGATTTTTCCGGTACGGGATTTACCGGCATTATCAAAAGGGAAAGGCAACAAAATCATCAGTATTCCAGCAGCGAATGCAAAAGCGCGGTCAGAATTATTGGTGAAATTGTTCTTAATTTCAGAGCAAGCTAGCCTTGAGTTCCATTCCGGTAAACGAAAAATCACATTAAAACCGGAAGATCTGCAAAAATTCCGAGCGGAACGCGGCAGAAAAGGCTCCCAATTACCACGTGGATTACATAGCAATGTTGACATTGTGGTGGTTGAACCTGAACACAACTCATAAGAATTCTCGAAACCAAACTAAATAGGAGGATATTTCGTGAATATTGTTTTTGATACCTATCAAACACTTGCTTTAGCAAGCTTTGTATTATTACTTGGTTATTTTCTAGTAAAACGTATTCGCGTTTTACAAACATTCAATATCCCTGAGCCTGTTGTTGGTGGCTTTATTGTGGCTATTGCATTAACCATTTTATACAAAGTAAACGGCACCTCATTTACCTTTGAGAAAAGCTTACAAACATCTATGATGTTAGTATTCTTCTCCTCTATCGGTTTAAGTGCAAACTTTGCCCGCTTAGTTAAAGGCGGAAAACCATTAGTTATCTTCCTACTTGTCGCTGCCCTTCTCATTGTTTTCCAAAATGTCATCGGTATTTTAGGTACTCAATTATTAGGTATTGATCCTGCTTACGGTTTACTTGCAGGTTCTGTTACCTTAACGGGTGGTCATGGTACAGGTGCAGCTTGGGCTGAAACATTCACCAAAGAATTTAACCTACCTGCTGCAACAGAAATTGCGATGGCATGTGCCACATTCGGTTTAGTCTTCGGTGGTATCTTAGGTGGTCCAGTATCTCGTTATTTATTAAATCATCAAAAACAAGGTGAGAACCCAGAGAATGATGAAGTAGATGACGTACAAGAAGCATTTGAGCATCCAACTTACAAACGTAAAATAAATTCTCGCTCAATCATTGAAACTATCGCAATGCTTTCTTTGTGTTTACTTATCGGTCAATACTTGGATGGCTTAACAAAAGGTACACAAATGCAATTACCAACATTTGTATGGTGTTTGTTTACTGGTGTAATTATTCGTAACAGCTTAACCAATTTATTCAAATTCCAAGTCGCTGATTCAGCGATTGACGTATTAGGTAGCGTAGGTTTATCTATCTTCTTAGCGATTGCTTTGATGTCTCTCAAACTTTGGGAATTAGCAGGTCTTGCAACAGATGTATTAGTTATCTTAGCGGTTCAAGTTGTCTTCATGGCTTTCTTCGCTATCTACGTCACATACCGTATGATGGGTAAAGATTATGATGCGATTGTATTAAGTGCGGGTCACTGTGGTTTCGGTCTAGGTGCAACACCAACAGCCGTTGCTAACATGCAAGCAATTACCAGTCGTTTCGGACCATCTCACAAAGCGTTCTTAATCGTACCAATGGTAGGGGCATTCTTTATCGACTTATTAAACGCCGGTATCTTAAAAATGTTCTTAAGCGTTGTTGAAGTGCTTCACTAATCAAACGTAAAAAAGAAAGGCTGACATTTTGTCAGCCTTTTTATTTACTTGCTACTCAGTAAGCGTCTTCACCAAATCCATCACAAATTCTAGCCGCTCTTTGTTTTCTGGAAGTGCTTTCAAAAACTTAAATTTTAATGGACCATCAAAGCGATAAACAATTGGATTTTGTTGAATTAATTTGATGAATTTTTCTGGATCAACTTTTGCCGAAGGTGAAAATTCAATAAAGCCACCTTGAGCCCCTGCATCGATTTTCAGTACTTTTAATGGTTTCACCATTAAACGCATTTCAGCAATTTGTAAAAGATTTTTAGTTGCTTCAGGTAATAGGCCAAAGCGATCGATTAATTCAACTTTTAATTCATCTAACTCTTGTTTACTTTCCGCTGCTGCAATGCGTTTATAGAACGACAAACGCATATTCACATCACCAAGATAATCATCTGGTAATAAAGCTGGAACACGTAGCTCAATTTCAGCTTGCTGATGTGTAATCTCTTCTAATGAAGGTTCTCTTCCCTCTTTTAAGGCTTTAACTGCCGCATCAAGTAATTCCATATAAAGTGAAAAACCGATGCTCTCAATTTGTCCACTTTGCTCATTCCCTAATAATTCACCTGCACCGCGAATTTCTAAATCGTGCGTCGCAAGAATGAAACCTGCACCTAAGTTATCTAAACTTTCTAATGCCTCTAAACGACGTTTCGCATCTTTCGTCATTAACTTCGGTGGCGGTGTAAGCAAATAGGCATAAGCTTGGTGGTGAGAACGCCCTACTCGACCACGCAACTGGTGAAGCTGTGCTAAACCAAAATTATCTGCACGTTCAATGATGATCGTATTTGCCGTTGGTACGTCAATCCCTGTTTCAATAATGGTGGAACAGACTAAAACGTTATAACGTTGATGATAAAAATCACTCATCACGCGTTCAAGTTCACGTTCTCGCATTTGACCATGACCAATCACGACTCGCGCTTCCGGTAC
>CAJMPC010000166.1:0-3585 GCA_905215245.1 uncultured bacterium
CTCAGCCAAGCCTTGAAGTGATTGCTTCTCTCAAACCCGATTTAATTATTGCCGATCCATCTCGCCATACTGCAGTATTTGAAGAATTGAAAAAAATCGCACCAACGGTGATGTTCGATTCACGTCATGAAAGCTACCAAGAAAATCTTGAAACTGCGCAGAAAATTGGTGATTTAGTGGGTAAAAGCGCCGAAATGAAAGCGAAGATCAATGAACATAATGATTACATTGCCAACATTGCAAAAAATCTAGGTGTACAAGGCAAAAAAGCCTCATTTGGTACTTCCCGAGAAGATAAATTTAATATCCAAAATGACAATGGCTATGTGGGTAGTTTCTTAACGACATTAGGTTTTGCCCCAACCAAACTCAATAGTGATCAAGCTTTCGTAGAAATCAACCTTGAACAATTAGTAATGGAAAAACCGGAATACTTGTTCATCGCCCATTACCGTGATGAAAGTATTGCGCGCAAATGGGAAGCCGAGCCACTTTGGAAAGCCATTCCTGCCGTAAAAGCGAACCATGTTTACAGCGTTGATGCCGACATGTGGGCTCGTGGTCGTGGCTTAGAAGCAAGCAAAATTATGGCAAAACAAATTGAAGGTTTCGTGAAACAAAAATAATGATGAAGTCCACTTTCCGTTGGGGACTTCCCCTTATCATTCTGGCTTTCCTATTATGGGGAAGCCTGTTTTTGTATTATCCCATCGAAATTCGACCGCTTGCAGCGTTACAAGCGTTCCTCCCCGATGGCGATGAAATTGCCAAAATCACCGTAACCGATTTACGCCTACCACGCGCATTAGTTGGCATGATTTTAGGTGCCAATCTTGCGGTGGCAGGGGCGTTGTTACAAACCATTACGCGCAATCCACTTGCCTCGCCTACCTTACTTAGCGTGAACTCGGGAGCCAGTCTTGCCATGGTGACCACCAGTGCGTTTAGCCCCCTGATTCTTTCTGGTTATAGCATTGCTTTAGTTGCTAGTATCGGCGGCGGTCTGAGTTGGTTTGTGGTAATGCTGATCAGCAATGGTTGGAAAGACAACAGTGGAGATCGTAGCCGAGTGATTTTAGCGGGGATTGCCGTATCACTACTTTGTGCCGCGCTCACGAAATTGGTGCTGATTATCGCGGAAGATCATGCCTTCGGTATTATGAGTTGGCTAGCTGGTGGCATTGCACATGCTCGTTGGAATGAATTATTGACGTTATTTCCGTTCTTTATTTTGACCGCACTTTTCTGCCTGCTTTTTGCCAGTCGTTTGAATTTACTCAATTTAAGCGATGAATCCGCTCGTTCACTCGGCATCAATCTCTTCCGTTTACGTTGGTACGCTAACATCATGGCATTATTGATTGTGGGCTCCAGCGTAAGTGTTGCTGGACCAGTTGCCTTTATTGGCTTACTCGTGCCCCACCTTGCCCGCTATTGGATTGGTTATGACTTGCGAAAATCGCTCCCTATGGCGATGTTACTCGGTGCAATTTTAATGCTCGCTGCAGATACCATTGCCCGCGCGGTTAATTTCCCTAGTGAAGTGCCTGCTGGTGCGGTACTTGCCTTAATCGGTGCCCCAGTCTTTGTATTATTTGCCAGAGGAAGACACTAATGCGAACCTCTCATGTATCTTTTCGCGCTATCGGCTTTTATGTCATCACGCTCAGTATGATGGTACTACTCTTTGGATTGAGTATTCGCCTTGGCACTTATACGCTTTCTTTTGAGGAAATTTGGGCGGCCTTTCAGCCTGATGATAAAAACTATTTTACCTTGATGGAATATCGCCTACCCCGTGCGGTATTAGCGATTTTATTAGGCGGAGCCTTAGCAATTTCCGGTGTGTTAGTGCAAAGCGTGGTGCGCAATCCACTTGCCTCTCCCGATATTTTAGGGATTAACAATGCGGCTGGATTAGTTGCTGTTTCGGTATTGATGTTCTTGCCAAACTTGGCATTTTACTGGATGCCAATTTTTGCGTTTTTAGGCGGCGTGCTCTCTTTTGTCATTTTATGGATCGTGTGCGGTTTTAGCTTCCGCCCTATCAAAATGGCAATCATTGGGGTCGCACTTTCCGCATTATGGGCAGCCATTAGTCATTATCTGATGCTCACCAATCCGGTCGAGATCAATACGGCGATGTTATGGCTCACAGGAAGCCTGTGGGGACGCAGCTGGTCTTATTTGAATGTGGTATTGCCATGGTTAGTGGTATTGCTACCCTTACCATTTATTTTCTGTCGCGATCTCGACACCCTTGGTTTAGGTGAAAACAAAGCCTCCACCTTGGGCGTAACCGTAAATAAAGTGCAAATCAGCGTTTTAGTGCTGGCGGTCGCCCTTTCCACTACAGCCGTGGCAATTTGTGGTCCGATTGCCTTTTTAGGCTTAGTTGCGCCGCATCTTGCCCGTCGTTTAGTCGGTGGCAGACATCGTACCCTATTACCGGCAGCCTTGATTATTGGCGCCCTCTTATTACAACTTTCGGATATTTTGGCGCGGGTGATTGCCCCACCAACTGAACTCCCCGCGGGTATTCTGACCGCGATTATCGGTGCGCCATATTTCTTCTACTTATTGATGAGAACTAAATAATGAGCATTGAAATCAATAATTTATCTTTAGGTTATCAAGATAAACTCGTGGTTAAAAATCTGTCGCTAAAATTCCCGAAAAATAAAGTGATTGCATTAATCGGCCCAAATGGTTGCTGTAAGTCCACCACATTAAAAGCGGTGGCTCGTTTGCTCAAACCGAAGCAAGGCTCAATCACCCATAAAGGTCAGGATATTTGGCAAAAAAGCCCTAAAGAATATGCCCAAGAATTGGCTTTTCTCCCGCAGCAACACTTGGTACCTGAAGGCATTAAAGTACGCGAATTGATCGCTTACGGGCGTTCGCCTTACTTAAATCTTTGGGGAAAACTCAGTCAAAAAGATGAAGAATTGGTCACTTGGGCGATGGATCAAACACAAACTGCCGAACTCGCCGAACAGTTAGTTTCCGATTTATCTGGTGGTCAGCAACAACGGGTATTTTTAGCCATGACACTTGCGCAAGATGCTGAATTAGTGCTACTCGATGAACCGACTACTTATCTGGATTTAAACCGTCAAGCAGAACTCATGGGCATGATGCGACAAATGCAACAAAATGGCAAAACCGTGATTACGGTGTTGCATGATCTCAACCAAGCCTGTCGCTATTGCGATCACTTAATCGTCATGAAAAAAGGTGCAGTAATGGCACAAGGTACGCCCGATGAAGTGATGACCGAAGAGTTGCTGAAGGATGTATTTGATTTGAATGTCATCATTCATCGTGATCCTATCAGCAATACACCGATGTTTATTTTGAAATAACCTACTATCACTTCTCTAAATATCAAATAGGCGTTTTATTTTACTAAAACGCCTATTTTTTTACCTAAAATCCCCGCTGTTATACATAAATAATGCTTTTTATAGCTCAATTAGAGGTCGGACCACTTTGCGAAACTTACACTTTCTTTACATTGTCATAAAAGTGGAGTCCACAATAAATAATTATAATTAAACATAGTATAAGTTAATATGAAATCTC
>CAJMPC010000167.1:0-3571 GCA_905215245.1 uncultured bacterium
AACAATAATTCAAATTTATTTTACGCTTTTTTTGTTAGAATTACCCTCTCTTTTTAGTTAAATATTGCGATATAGATCAAAGAAATTCCAAATGATTAAAAATGCTTTCTTATTTTTAGCCCTAATTTTGACCGCACTTTGCTTTGCGCTTGGCTGTTATCTATGCCAAAAAACCGCAGATGATATGGGCGTTCATGATCACGGTTCCATTGTTTGGGATGAATTTGTTGGGGTATTTATCGTATTAGCGGCGATTCCAAGCTCATCGTTACCTTGGATTGTGATTGCCTTTGTATTGTTTCGTTTCTTCGATATTTTAAAACCTTATCCCATCCGTTATTTTGACCAAAAACTGGAAAGCGGTTTTGGGATTATGGTGGATGATGTTTTAGCGGCAGTCTATGCTGTTATCGTGATTGTGATATTACGTATTGTAGGCTTGCCATGCTAAATTTGATGATTATTCATCTTGTTGGCTTGCTTTCGCCTGGCCCTGATTTTTTCTATGTCAGCCGAATTTCTGCCATGAGTTCTCGTCGAGAAGCCATTGGTGGCGTGATTGGGATTACCATTGGTGTATTAATTTGGGCTACGGCTGCCGTTTTAGGACTTGCCATTATTTTTGCTACGATGCCAATTATTCAAGGCATTGTGATGATGCTTGGTGGATCGTATTTAGTTTATCTCGGCATAAAAATGGCAAAAGTGAAAAGCAATGCGGTCTTTGATGAAAAGCAGAATGCAAATGTGCCAAATCAATCAACCTTAACGAGCATTATGAAAGGCTTATTGGTCAATTTATCTAATGCTAAAGTGGTGATTTATTTCAGCAGTGTGATGTCATTAGTTTTAGTGAATATTACTGAAACATCACAAATTTTGACCGCACTTGCTGTGATTACCGTAGAAACCTTTTTATATTTCTACATCATTTCAGTGCTTTTTTCGCGTTCTGTTGCAAAACAGTTTTATAGCCAATATAGTCGCTATATTGATAATGCAGCAGGGCTGATTTTTATTTTCTTCGGAATCTATTTAATTTATAGTGGCGTTCAACACGCTTTAATTTGATAAAAAAAGGACAAAACATGACATTAAAAATTGCGATCGCCGGGGCTGGCGGAAGAATGGGGCGTCGATTAATTCAAGCCGTACATAATGCAGAAGGAGTAGAATTAGGTGCTGCTTTTGAGCGTAAAGGTTCCTCTTTAGTGGGGGCAGATGCGGGTGAGCTTGCCGGTATTGGTGCATTAGGTATAAAAGTATCAGATGATTTAAACGCAGAAAAAGATAACTTTGATTTGCTAATTGATTTCACGCGTCCGGAAGGCACGCTTGATCATATCGCATTTTGTGTCGCTCATAACAAAAAAATGGTAATTGGTACCACGGGATTTGATGATGCAGGTAAAGCCGCAATTAAAGCAGCATCAGAAAAAATTGCCATTGTATTTGCATCCAATTTCAGTGTGGGTGTGAATTTGGTGTTTAAACTATTAGAAAAAGCCGCCAAAGTGATGGGCGATTATTGCGATATCGAAATCATTGAAGCACACCACCGCCACAAAGTGGATGCACCATCGGGTACGGCACTTTCTATGGGCGAGCACATTGCGAAAACTCTTGGACGTGATTTAAAAACGCACGGCGTATTTTGTCGTGAAGGCATTACAGGCGAACGAAAACGTGATGAAATTGGTTTCTCTACCATTCGTGCATCAGATGTCGTGGGTGAGCATAGTGTCTGGTTTGCGGATATTGGTGAGCGCGTTGAAATTGCTCACAAAGCATCAAGCCGTATGACATTTGCTAATGGCGCAGTGCGTGCAGGTAAATGGTTAGAAAAACAATCTCACGGATTGTTTGATATGACTGATGTATTGGATTTGAATAATTTATAATTCTATTTCCAAATCACTTTCCACCCGACAACAACACAGCAAAATCTCATCGGGTTGAATAAAGGCAAGGGGTGCTTCGGCGTAAGATACCTTGCCTTTTTTGATCTTTACGCGGCAAGAACCACAATAACCTGAACGACATTGATATTCATGGTGAATCTGATGTTGTTCTAAAAAGTTAAGCAGGGATGTTTGGTTATCGAAATCTAAAGTGATTTGACGCTGAATAAGATGGATTTTCATGAAACAAAATAAAACAAAATTTTGCTCATTATAGAAGAAAGAGAAGTAAAACTCACGGCTCTTTTGTTGTAATATAGCGAGCTAATATTCATCATAAGGGAAGAACATGCGAACCTTTCTAAAATTAACGTGGATTTCAACCGCACTTTTATTAACGGCTTGTAGCTCCATTTCAAAAGAGCCGGTTAAGCATATTGATATGTATGTAAAGCCTTATTACGATGCCAGAGATGGGCGACTTGAACAGATTAATGTGAACAAAGATATTGATGCGTTATTACTGAAAAATACACAAAAATATTTTGAAAGTGCGGTCAATATTATTGAGAAAAAAGTGGATTTTGTTTCTCCGATGACAATGTTTGCGCTTTCTGCTCGTGCCTATGATTTTGGCTTACGTGATGAAGCGGTAAAATGGTTTTATCGTGGGCAAAACCGTTTAATCACCGCGTTATATGTGTTGGATTTAGATAAATTAACAGTATCGAATAACACAGCATTTGGGCAATTAGTGGGACAACATGTTAATCCGTATGCGTTCTGTGATTTGAAGAAGCAACATAAGGCGGCGCAAGATGCGATTGACTGGGCTAAAAATCATCCGTATCAGGCGGTGTTTTTACCTCAATTACCAAGCAAGCATCCAGATAGAAAACAGGCGTTAAAAGAAGCTGAAGCAAAACTTGATGAACGTTTAGTTGAGCAAGATCGCTATTTTGCTAATCCTGAAAATAAAGCGAAATGGGAAAAAGAACGCCAAGATAACTTGGTGAATGAGCGATTTTGTTGGTGATTTTAAAAAAATTTAAAAATCTTAAGGTTGCTTAAGATTTCATTAAGATTTGTTGTGTTTAATAAGCATCAACAAGGCGGCAATGAGGATAATCCTTCGCTTTGAGAGATGATTAATTTATGCTTAATTCTATTTAGGAGAACATGATGAAAAAATTTGCTTTAGCAACCCTTTTAGCTTTATCTACTTCAGCAGCATTTGCTGGTTTTAATGGCAATACTGCACAAGGTGGCTTCCAAGGTGGTAACCAAGGTCAACAACTGACTGTTAAACAAGCATTATCTGCGAAAGATAATTCTATGATTACCTTAGTCGGTAACATCACTCAACAAATTGATGGTGATGAATATGTTTTCACCGATGGCACAGACCAAATCAAATTGGAAATTAAAAAGCGCGTTTGGAATGGCTTAAATGTGGGACCTCAGGATAAAATCCGCGTTTACGGTAAATTGGATAATGACGCGTTTGAAAAAGCTGAGCTTGAAGTCATTAGCGTTGAAAAAGCGCAATAATTCATATAATTTGAAGTGGTGGGCAAAAGCCCGCCATTTTTTCGTTTTGAGAAAGAGAAAAGTGCGGTCAATATTATGCGAGTTTTATTAGTAGAAGACGATGCTCTCATCGGCAATGG
>CAJMPC010000168.1:0-3552 GCA_905215245.1 uncultured bacterium
GGGAAAACATTTGACTCGTTTTTACCAACGGGATGTGGCAATACAAACCAAATCGGATAACACACCTGTCACAGAGGCGGATTTATTTGTCAGCCAGTTTTTAATTGAAAAACTGACCGCACTTTTCCCCGATATTCCTGTTCTTTCAGAGGAAAACTGCAATATTCCCTTTGAACAACGCCAAACTTGGCAAACCTATTGGTTGATCGATCCCCTTGATGGCACACAGCAATTTATTAATCGCACAGATCAATTTTCCGTTTTGATTACACTCGTACAAAATCATCAACCTGTACTGGGGGTCATTCACTTCCCTATTTTAAATATCACCTATTACGCCATGAAAGGCGTTGGAGCATTCAAACAAAGTGAAAAAAAGATAACACGCTTACAGCCACGAAAAATCGATCTCACCAAACCGTTAAAAATTGCCGTAGGCGCCACCACCTCACAAGAAAAAGTGCGGTCAATTTTGGCGAAGAATTTGGCATGTGAATTTACGGTAGTCGGTTCAAGTAGTTTGAAAAGCGGTTTGGTCGCAGAAGGGGCGGTTGATTGCTATGTTCGCCTCGGCAAAACCGGCGAATGGGACACTGCAGGTGCTGAAATTTTATTAGCTGAAATCAATGGGGGAATTTTCGATCCACAATTTCAGCCACTCACCTATAACCAGCGTGAAAGTTTAATTAATCCAAACTTTGTGATGGTGTCAGATAATACACAAAATTGGGCATCTGTCTTTCAATTTAATTGATTGGTTCGATTGGTAAAGTGCAGTAATATATTGCATTATTTAAAAACACTACTCGGAACAATAAGGAATAATATGCAAACGAATAATAACTGTATTGTAATTTTTGGTGCTTCTGGTGATTTAACGCACCGCAAACTCATTCCAGCACTTTATAATCTTTTCAAATTTGGGCGTTTAAACCAATTTTCTGTATTGGGTGTTGCTCGTACAGAATTAAACGATGACACTTTCCGTGAAAAAATGCGCGAAGCACTTCTTCAAACAGAAGAAACTACGCCTGAAACGCTCGAAGAGTTCTGTAGCCATCTCTATTATCAAGCGGTAAATACATCAGATGCCGCTGATTATGGCAAATTAGCGCCACGTTTAGACGAATTACATGAAAAATATCAAACGAATGGCAACACGCTTTATTACATGTCCACCCCGCCTAGCTTATATGGTGTGATTCCTGAATGTCTTGCTGCACATGGTTTAAACAAAGAGGAAGACGGTTGGAAACGTATTATTGTGGAAAAACCATTCGGTTATGATGCCAAAACAGCAAAACAATTAGACGTACAAATTCACCGTTTCTTTGAAGAACATCAAATCTATCGTATCGACCATTATCTTGGTAAAGAAACCGTACAAAACTTACTTGTTTTACGCTTCTCAAATGGTTTATTCGAACCGCTTTGGAACCGTAATTACATTGATTATGTCGAAATTACGGGAGCCGAAGCCATTGGGGTAGAAGAACGTGGTGGCTATTATGATGGTTCCGGTGCAATGCGTGACATGTTCCAAAACCACTTATTACAAGTTTTAGCCATGGTTGCCATGGAACCACCTGCAATCATCAATGCGAACTCAATGCGTGATGAAGTGGCCAAAGTCATGCACTCTTTACGTCCATTAACGCAAGATGACGTTGAGCATAATTTAGTGCTTGGTCAATACATCGCAGCAGAAATTGATGGCAAAGAAGTCAAAGGCTATTTACAAGAAAAAGGCGTTCCAGCTAACTCTCGCACTGAAACCTTTATGGCATTACGTTGCGAAATCGAAAACTGGCGTTGGGCTGGCGTACCTTTCTATGTGCGTACAGGTAAACGCTTACCGGCACGTGTGACAGAAATTGTGATTCACTTTAAAACCACACCACATCCGGTATTCAGTCAAAATGCGCCTGAGAATAAATTGATCATCCGTATCCAACCCGACGAAGCCATCTCAATGCGTTTCGGCTTGAAAAAACCAGGTGCAGGCTTTGAAGCCAAAGAAGTATCAATGGATTTCCGTTATGCTGATTTAGCCGATGACCAAGTCCTGACGGCTTATGAGCGCTTATTGCTCGATGCGATGAAAGGTGATGCAACACTCTTTGCGCGTACGGATGCAGTGCACGCTGCATGGAAATTTGTGCAACCGATTTTGGATTACAAAGAATCGGGTGGTCGAATCTACGAATATGAAGCGGGCACTTGGGGACCTGTTGCAGCCGAAAAACTCATTGCGAAAAGTGGTCGCGTATGGCGTAAACCAAGCGGTAAAATGAAGAAAAAGGTTTAATCATTAATATCTCGCCTTCTTCAACAGAAGAAGGCTTATCACCGAATAGAGAGAAACAAACATGAACACCATTACCTTCCCAACAGCTCAACACGCTGTTGAAAAGATCGCTCAAGAATTTGTGATTTATAGCCAATTAAATCATCCCGTACATATTTCTCTTTCTGGCGGTTCAACACCTAAGCTGTTATTCAAAACCTTAGCCAAAACGCCTTATGCCGAACAAATAAACTGGAAAAATCTACATTTTTGGTGGGGTGATGATCGCATGGTTCCACCAACCGATTCAGAAAGCAACTATGGTGAAGTGCAAAAACGCTTATTCGATCATATTCAAATTCCAACGGAAAACATCCACAGAATTCGTGGAGAAAATGAACCGCACTTTGAACTAAAACGCTTCGAAGAAGAATTAAGTGCGGTCATTCCAAACGGTGTTTTTGATTGGATCATTTTAGGTATGGGAACTGATGGTCATACCGCTTCTCTTTTCCCACATCAAACCAATTTTGATGATGAAAACCTAGCAATCATTGCTAAACACCCTGAAAGTGGTCAAATTCGCATTTCTAAAACAGCCAAACTCATTGAACAAGCCAAACGCATTACCTATTTGGTCACTGGCGAAAGCAAAGCAGACATTTTAAAAGAAATCCAAACGACTCCTGCAGAGAATCTGCCTTATCCCGCAGCAAAAATTAAAGCAAAAAATGGAGTGACGGAATGGTATTTGGATAAAGCGGCAGCTAAATTGCTATAACAGGTTGAGTATCAAATATCACAGGCTTGCAAAATGATAGACTACAAAGTGAATGAACCTATTTCAGTTAAACAATTTATTGAATTGTTAAATAAAACAACGCTTGGGGCACGCCGTCCGTTAGAGGATGAAAAACGCGTCGCAGCAATGTTGTACCATGCGGATTTATTAGTGACCGCTTGGGATGGTGAACGATTAGTGGGTGTAGCACGTTCCGTGACGGATTTTGCCTATTGCTGTTATTTATCTGATTTAGCGGTTGATGAACAATATCAAAAACAAGGTATTGGCTTGCAGTTAATTGAACACACTAAACAAGTCTTACATCCACAAGCCAAAATTGTGCTGTTATCGGCTCCACAAGCAGTGGATTATTATCCGCATATTGGATTTACTCAACATATGAGTGCATGGACGAAGAGTTAATTTATTAGCATTGTACGGACTAAAATAAGATATAGATACATTAGATGCGGAGTGACTT
>CAJMPC010000169.1:0-3531 GCA_905215245.1 uncultured bacterium
TTAGTTTTATCGAAAGCTCATCCTTAGCGCGCAAGTAAACCTTATTGTTGGCCCAAACAGCAAACATATCTTTCTCTTTATGAAACAGGCCATATCCCGTAAATAGATTTTTACTTGTCACATCTCCAATGAGTTGATTTAACAAATTACATACTTTACTGATATGATCATTCGGTATATTTAGAGATTTCATTTTAAAACTCCTCCTTACTTAAGGTTAATCACATACGACTATACCAAGAAGTACTTCTCAAAAATGGTTATATCATAACCAGTTAAAGGTGACGAATATAAAATTTCAAATTTGTGAGAAAGATCGCAAATGCAAAATTTATTTATTGATAAACAACTAGATAAGAAAAAACAAGCTTATAGTTTAATATTTAACTATTAAAGTTTTTTAGAATTCAGGAGTAAAAATGACAGTAGGACTCGTTCTTGAAGGCGGCGGCATGAGAGGAATGTTTACAGCAGGCGTTCTTGATGCACTCATGGAACAAAACATTCAAATAGATAAAATTATTGGCGTTTCTGCAGGCGCATTATTTGGCATAAATTATGCATCCAAGCAAAAAGAAAGAGCGTTGAGATATAACCTAAAATATCTTAAAGATAAACGTTACATGGGATTTCATAGTCTTTTTACAACGGGAAATATTATCAATAAAGATTTCGCTTTCTATGATCTCCCCTTTAATCTCGACCCTTTTGATCAAAATGAATTCGAGAAATCTCACATTGATTTCTATTTAGCCGCCACAAACATTGAGAATGGTAAAGCAGAGTATTTCAAAATTAAAAATGTTTTCGAAGAAATGGAATACTTCAGAGCAACTTCAGCGATGCCTTTTATCTCACAATTTGTGGAAATTAATGGACAAAAATATCTAGACGGTGGAATTGCTGATAGTATTCCATTTGAAAAAGCACAAGAGCTCGGTTGTGATAAAATCATCGTTGTTTTAACCCAACCTATCGACTACCGTAAAACAAAATCTTCTTCTTTTTTATTCAAGCTTTTTTATCGCAAATATCCACACTTAGTTAAAACCTTAGAAAATCGCTACCGCACTTATAATGAACAAGTAGAAGAAATCATTCGCTTAGAAAAAGAAAATAAAATCTTTGTGATTCGCCCAAATGTCTCGCTCAATATAGGTCGATTAGAACGAGATGAAACCAAAATAAGAACTGTATATGAACTGGGTGAAAAAATTCTCTCAGCACAAATTCAAGATCTAAAAAAATACTTAAGAATTTGATTTTAAATAAACTATTTCTCAAGTTTGGAATCTAGTTCACATTTTTTCATCAAGGAAAAAATTTTCTCTTGATACTGTACATCAATACAGATATAATCTAGCCAAATTTAGATAACTCTATTCAAGAAGGTTTTATATGGCAACTCAAGAAGAAAAGCAAAAAGCGCTCGCAGCAGCACTTGGTCAAATTGAAAAACAATTCGGTAAAGGCTCAATTATGAAATTGGGCGATACTCAAGCCCTTGATGTTGAATCTGTTTCAACTGGTTCTTTAGGTCTTGATGTCGCTCTTGGTATTGGTGGTTTACCAATGGGTCGTATTGTTGAAATTTTTGGACCTGAATCTTCTGGTAAAACAACCTTAACTTTATCTGTTATCGCTCAAGCACAAAAAGTAGGTAAAACCTGTGCGTTTATCGATGCAGAGCATGCACTTGATCCTATTTATGCAGCAAAACTTGGCGTTGATGTGAAAGAACTTTTAGTCTCCCAGCCAGATAATGGTGAACAAGCACTTGAAATTTGTGATGCCTTAGTACGTTCTGGAGCTGTAGATGTCGTCATTGTGGACTCTGTTGCTGCACTTACCCCGAAAGCTGAAATTGAAGGTGAAATGGGTGATTCACACATGGGTTTACAAGCGCGTTTAATGTCTCAAGCACTACGTAAATTAACCGGTCAAATCAAAAATGCAAACTGTCTCGTTATCTTCATTAACCAAATTCGTATGAAAATTGGTGTCATGTTTGGTAACCCAGAAACTACAACTGGTGGTAACGCGCTAAAATTCTACTCTTCTGTTCGTTTAGATATCCGTCGTACTGGTTCAGTTAAAGATGGAGATGAGGTCATTGGTAACGAAACTCGTGTTAAAGTAGTTAAAAATAAATTAGCCGCACCTTTCCGCCAAGTAGATTTCCAAATTCTTTATGGAGAAGGTATCTCTAAAGCAGGCGAATTAATTGAACTTGGTGTTAAACACAAACTTGTTGAGAAATCCGGTGCGTGGTATGCATATAACGGTGAAAAAATTGGTCAAGGTAAAGCCAATGCGATGAAGTGGTTACATGAAAATCCTGCGAAATCAGACGAACTTGAAGCGAAGCTTCGTGCTGAATTAGTCGCTAACCCAGAACAAGCATTAATGGCTGATATTGAACAATCTAATGATGACGCAGAAAGCGATTTCTAATCACTAAAAGTGCGGTCAAAATTGACCGCACTTTTCATTTCAACCGTATTTCTCCTAAAAGGAATTTCTATGTCTTCTCTTGCTTTGAGCTATGTCGTTAATTTACTTGCTCGACGTGAATATAGCGAATTTGAACTACGCAATAAAATGCAGGAAAAAGCATTTACAGAATATGAGATCGATGAAACGATTGCTTACTGTCAGAAAAAAAACTGGCAAAATGATAAGCGATTTGCTGAAAATTATTTACACGCACGTTCGCAACGTGGGTATGGTGTAAATCGTATCAAACAAGAATTACGTCAACTGAAAGGTGTATCTTCAGACGTAATCAATGAAGTCCTCACAGAAAGTGAAATTAATTGGATTGAAATAGCAGAAAAGGTTCTACACAAAAAGTTTCCTAATTATGCAGAACCTCAACCAATCAAAAGCAAACAAAAAATTTGGCAGTATATGCTCTCTCATGGATTTTATTCTGAAGAATTTAGCGATTTTATCGGAAATGGAATAGAAGACTGATGAGCCTAAAGAAATAAATCCCTAATACTGTAAAGATTAAACAACCAACTAAATGACTCACTAAAACGAACAATCCATTTCCCCATTCTTCTTTAAAAAAGAGCTCTATTACTTCACCTGAAAAAGAAGAAAAGGTGGTGAGTGCACCAAGAAATCCGGTCACTAAGAATAATCGCCATTCAGGACTAAATTGAGGGAAGGTCCAAAAGGCTGCTAGTAAAATCCCCATCAAAAAGCAGCCAATAAAATTAGCCACAAGTGTACCAAATGCAAGTGAACTAAACAGGGAATTAAGCCATAGACCTAATCCCCAGCGTAAAGAGGCTCCGATCGCTGCACCTATACTAACCAGAAAAATTGACTGAAACATCTATTTAATACCAAAAAGTGCAGCTAAATGTTTGGCCACTGCTTCGTCCTTATTAAACCCGATCTCTTCTAATTCAGGGCAAGCTTCTTTCAGACGAGGATCAGCATTTACCATCACATAACCTTTACCAGCCAAAGAAAGCATTTCAACATCATTTTGACCATCACCAAAAGCAATACAATCTT
>CAJMPC010000170.1:0-3505 GCA_905215245.1 uncultured bacterium
CTTGTGGCGGCATTGGTATTGAGTTTACTCGCCAGTCTTTATCCAGCCAGTCGAGCCGCGAAGTTACAACCGGCTCAAGTATTGAGTAATCATTAATAAAAAATCAGGGATTAAGCATTTAATCCCTGATTTTTTATTGTTCAACCGTTAATCATTACTGGTTTTCTTTATCTGTTTTTAATAAGCCAGATGAACCTTCGGAATAATCGCGTGGTGGCTCTTCAGATTTGCTTTCTGATGAGGCAGTCACTAATTGCTGGGTAAATAAACCTTTGTCGGCTGGTTTACTGCCAAGCAAGGCTTCAGAGGAAACCGCATAGTGACGATACAGTTTTTGATAATCACCAATTAAGGTTTTAAATAATTCGGCACTTTCAGCGAAATGTTTTTCAAGTTGTGCTTGTTGATCGCTTAACTGTGTTTTCACTTCTTTCAGTTCAGCTTCTGTCTGAACTTGTTTTTTAACTGAACCTTTTGTTAAACGTAATAATAAATAGCCTAAGATTACGCCAACCACAAGCCCAATCACAGCGGCTTGCCATATTTCTGGTATCCATGATTGCATACATTACTCCTTCTTTTGAATTCAGTGTTTAGTGTAAAGGAAAAACAAAAAGGTTTCTTTGCGGTTGATCACATTTTGAAAAAGCAGTGCTTACACGGCTGCAATAATCACGATTTCAACTTTCCAATCAGGATCCGCAAGTTTTGCTTCTACCGTTGCTCGGCTTGGTGGATTTTGGCTATCGACCCATTCATCCCATGCTTGGTTGAGTTGGGCATAATCAGCCATATCAGCAAGGAAGATTTGCGTGGTAAGAATTTTGCTTTTTTCAGAACCAATTTCAGCCAATAATTTATCGATCAGTGAAAGGACTTCTTTGGTTTGCTCGTAAGCATTTTGCTTAACGGTTTTTTCCGGTACTTGACCGGCAAAATAGGCGGTATTGTTATGAATGACCACTTCAGAAAAGCGTTTGCTTGGTTGAATGCGTTGAATCGACATAATGGCTCCTTTTTGATGAAGATAATTTCATTCTAAAGGTGGTTTTAGACTTTGTAAATCAAGAAATTGTGGGATAAAATAACTGAGAATTTTTATCAACTAAAGAAAACTATGAAACTCCTGATTTCGAATCAATATGGCGCCATTGTGATGGCATTATTGCCTTTTGTTTACGGTATGTTATTAGCTTCACCCGTTTGGGCGCATTTCTTTTTGCTTTTAGCTTGGTTCAGCATGTATTTGCTGAGTTACCCAATGCTTAGTCTCTTTAAAGGCAAAAATATGGCGGAATATAAAAAGTGGACAATCATCTATGGTGTCGCAGCTTTTTCATTTGCGCTTCCTGCCATTTTTTATAACTGGCAAATTCTTTTCTTTATTGCCGCCATGTTTCCTTTTGTGTTGGTGAGTATCTATTACACCAAGAAAAAAGATGAGCGCAATCTTCTCAATGATTTAGCCGGTATTGCGATTTTTGCCCTTGCAGGTATGGGATCCTATTATTTTTCTGACCGCACTTTTGACGAAAAAATCTGGTGGGTACCATTGTATCCAAGCTTATTTTTTATTGGCACCACGCTTTACGTCAAATCAATGATGCGTGAACGTAAAAATCCGCTTTATCTCAAAGCCTCTATTATTTTCCACGTGCTTTGTGTACTCGGTTGCTTGTTTACCCAACAATATGTCTTGTCATTTGCTTTTGTGCCAGCGTTAATTCGTGCTATTTATTTACCCACCAAGAAACTTTCGGTTAAGCAAGTCGGTCTAATAGAATTCGGAACATCCGCCATTTTTTTGATTATTTTATTGATAGCGACGTTATAAGATGAAGAATTTAGCCAAACTTTTAGTCCTTGCCACCTTCACGTTAAGCAGTTCAGCATTTGCCATGAAAACCATTGATTTGGTTGATAAAGCGCAAATGACGGATCAGCAAAAAATGGATCAGGCACAAAAACTGGCTGAGAAACAAGATTGGAAAGCCGTTTTTGAAATTATGTATCCTCTTGCGTTGGAAGGTAATTTACAAGCGCAAAGCAATTTAGGGATGCTTTATAATTTAGGCCGTGGAGTGGATGAAAATAAAGAGTTGGCTTATTGGTGGTTTAGCGAAGCTGCTGAGCGAGGCAGTATTAAAGCTATCAATAATTTGGCGGTCATGTATTTCAACGGCAATAACTATGTAAAACAAGATACCGCTCAAGCGATTAAATTATTTGAAGCCAGTGCAACAAAAGATCCTGATGCCATGCTTACATTAGGGGAAATTTATACCAATCAGAAAGAATTTACCAAAGCCTTTGAATGGTTTCAAAAAGCCGCAAATGCGGGTAGTAATGAGGGGCGATTCCGTTTGGCTCGTTTGTATGAAGAAGGGATTGGGACACAAGTGAATATTGGTTTGGCCAAATTGCTTTATTTGGAAATTATGAATACGGCGAAAAAGGATGAAATCAAAGAAATCGCCAGACAGCGATTACAACGTTTAAGCTTGTATTAAAAAAGTGCGGTTGATTTTAACCGCACTTTTTTTATTTCACATCCGCCCCTTTCAACCAGCGTCTGACCCAACTGCGGTTTGGCATCAAATTGTGAATCAGATCTTCGCTCATTGGTAAGGGCTCACCATAAATTAAAGAAGCAAGTGTTTCTCCTAAAAACGGTGCAGAGGTTAATCCTCGTGAGCCTAATGCGCCGATTAAATAGAGATTAGGGTAGTTTGCGGCTTGTTCTATTGGTTGTTTACGGCGTCGTAAATTAAACAAATTTTGATATTGTGTTTGCTGTGCTGAAAAATGAGGAACAGCCCCCATCATTGGCGTAAGATCACGTACCGAACAACGCACACCGATTCGAGCAAGATTACCCGATGTATCTACTTCTTTTGTCCACTCTTCAGGTATATTTTGCTGAATTTTTTGTTGATTTTCTTGTTGTTCAGTTAGGCTAAATTCACGAGTCGCATTATCACGAACATGACTGGCACCAATACAATGGCTGGTTTTTGCTTGATCGACTGGCGTAAGATAGCCGTCATAGCACAACACAGTTTTGAGTTTAAGTAAGTTTTCCGATGTCGGAATTTGGCTCACTTGTCCGCGAACTGGGTAGAGTGGCAGTTTTTGCGTTTGTTCAAACTCAGTGAGTTTATGCCCGTTTGCTAAAACAACCACTTCATGGCAGAAAGTTTTATTTTCAGCTGTGGTGATTTGCCAACTATTTTCTATTTGAGAAAGTGCGGTTACTTTTTGTGATATTTTAATCTGGACACCTTGTTTTTCTAAAAAGGCAAAAGCATGCTGAACTAACTGACGTGGTGCAAGCCAAGCGCCTTGAGGAATAAAACCGCCACCAAAAGGTAACGATAAACCCACTTTTTCGCTTAATTCAGTTTGACTTAATGACTGATATAAATCAGAAGGCAAATTCAGCTCAGTAATTTTATTTAATTTACTTTCAGCTTTCTCATTGTAAGCACAAAGCGCGACACCACAG
>CAJMPC010000171.1:0-3436 GCA_905215245.1 uncultured bacterium
CTTTTAATCATAATTTCAGGAAAAAGTTTAACGATAAATTTCATAATAATCTGTGAATAATAAAAAATGGTCGTATTGTACGCTAAATTCCAGATCCCACAAAGTTCAAATTCTCACGAAAAACTGACCGCACTTTGAAATAAGTTTTTAACATCCCTATAAAAATCAAGTACAATACGGAGCAATTTATTCATCTGAAAAGGATAATTTAATGGCGCGTAAACCAGCAAATGCTGAACCTGATTTTGAAACAACACTTGCACAATTAGAAACCATTGTGACAAAACTTGAAAGCGGTGAATTACCATTGGAAGATGCGCTGAAAGAATTTGAAAACGGCATTAAATTGGCTCAACTTGGTCAAGAACGCTTGCAACAAGCAGAACAACGTATTCAAATTTTGTTACAAAAAAGCGAAACCGCCCCATTAAGTGATTATCAAGGGGACGAGTAATTCATGAGTTATCAATTCGGCACTGAACTCAAACAAGTTCAAGATCGTATTAATCAGTTTTTAGCCAATCAATTTGAAGAAATTGACTCTTATAGAGCCCCTTTGCGTGATGCCATGAAATATGGTTTATTGCTAGGCGGTAAACGCGTTCGTCCTTTCCTTGTCTATGCAACGGGAAAAATGCTGGGCGCAGAAATGCCTGCTTTAGATTACGCGGCGGCAGCCATTGAATCTATTCACGCCTATTCTTTAATCCATGATGATTTGCCAGCAATGGATAACGATGAACTTCGTCGAGGTCAACCAACCTGTCATATCGCTTTTGATGAAGCCACGGCCATTTTAGCTGGCGATGCATTACAAACTTTTGCCTTTGAAATTCTTACGCAAGCCCCTTCTCTTTCTGCAGAACAAAAATTGCAATTAGTAAAAGTATTGGCTCAAGCATCTGGCGTACAAGGCATGTGTTTAGGGCAAAGTTTAGATTTAATTTCTGAGCATAAACAAGTTAATTTAGCCGAATTAGAGCTTATTCATCGCAATAAAACGGGTGCGTTACTAACAGCTGCATTAAAACTGGGTTTTATCTGCTCTCCTCACTTTCAAAACAAAGAATTAGAGCAACAACTAGAACGTTATTCACAAGCTATTGGTTTAGCTTTCCAAGTGCAAGATGACATTTTAGATATTGAAGGCGACAGTGCGGAAATCGGTAAACCGGTGGGATCTGATTTAGATTTAGATAAAAGCACTTATCCAAAGCTGTTAGGATTAGAGGGCGCGAAACAAAAAGCACAAGAACTCTATCAAACCGCCTTACATGAATTAGGCAATTTACCTTTTGATACTACTGCATTGCGTGCATTAGCTGAATTTATTGTCAATCGTAAAAGTTAATGGTGACAGCACTGACTTTGATTTTTCAAAGTGCGGTCACTTTTTTCACATTTTAGGACTAACGAATATATGAACAACTATCCTCTTTTATCCTTAATTAATTCGCCGGAAGATTTGCGTCTTTTGAATAAAGATCAGCTTCCGCAACTTTGTCAGGAATTACGGAGTTATCTGTTGGAGTCCGTTAGTCAAACCAGTGGTCATTTAGCATCTGGTCTTGGTACCGTTGAATTGACTGTTGCGCTACACTACATTTTTAAAACTCCTTTTGATCAATTAATTTGGGATGTGGGCCATCAAGCTTACCCACACAAAATTTTGACGGGGCGTCGTGATCAAATGTCCACCATTCGCCAAAAAGGCGGAATTCATCCTTTCCCTTGGCGTGAAGAAAGTGAGTTTGATGTATTAAGTGTTGGACACTCTTCCACTTCAATCAGTGCAGGACTAGGTATTGCTGTTGCGGCAGAACGTGAAAATGCAGGTCGAAAAACCGTTTGTGTGATTGGTGACGGTGCTATCACTGCGGGGATGGCATTTGAAGCCTTAAACCATGCGGGTTCTTTGCATACTGATATGTTGGTCATTTTAAATGACAATGAAATGTCGATTTCTGAAAATGTGGGGGCATTGAATAATCACCTTGCTCGCATTTTCTCTGGTTCATTATATTCAACGGTTCGTGATGGCAGTAAAAAAATCTTAGATAAAGTACCGACCGTTAAAAACTTTATGAAGAAAACCGAAGAGCACATGAAAGGCGTGATGTTCTCGCCAGAAAGTACGCTTTTTGAAGAACTCGGTTTTAACTATATTGGACCAATTGACGGGCATAATATTGATGAATTAATTGCCACCTTAAGCAATATGCGTGATCTCAAAGGACCGCAATTCTTACACATCAAAACGAAGAAAGGAAAAGGTTACGAACCTGCAGAAAAAGACCCAATTGGTTTCCATGGTGTACCCAAATTTGACCCAATCAGTGGACAACTGCCTAAATCAAACGCCAAACCAACCTATTCAAAAATCTTTGGTGATTGGTTATGTGAAATGGCGGAACAAGACGATAAATTAGTCGGTATTACCCCTGCAATGCGTGAAGGTTCTGGCATGGTAGAATTTTCAGAACGATTCCCGCAACAATATTTTGATGTAGCCATCGCCGAACAACATGCTGTCACTTTTGCTGCGGGCCTTGCAATTGGTGGTTATAAACCTGTTGTAGCCATTTATTCTACCTTCTTACAACGTGCTTATGATCAACTTATTCACGATGTCGCCATTCAAAACTTACCTGTTCTCTTTGCCATCGATCGTGCAGGTATCGTAGGTGCTGATGGTCAAACTCACCAAGGTGCTTTTGATTTAAGTTTTATGCGCTGCATTCCGAATATGATCATTATGACACCAAGTGATGAAAATGAATGTCGCCAAATGCTTTATACGGGTTATAAATGTGGTAAACCTGCTGCGGTACGTTATCCGCGTGGAAATGCAATCGGCGTAGAATTAACCCCACTTGCTGAATTAGAAATTGGTCGTTCAAAAATGGTTCGTCAAGGTGAAAAAATCGCGATTCTGAATTTTGGTACTCTCTTACCTGCTGCTTTATCTGTGGCAGAAAAACTCAATGCGACTGTTGTCGATATGCGCTTTGTGAAACCAATTGATGAAGCTCGTATTCTAGAAGTGGCAAATACCCATGATGTCATTGTGACATTAGAAGAAAATGCAATTCAAGGTGGTGCAGGTTCTGCTGTTTCAGAAGTGCTAAATTCTCATGGAAAAACAACCGCACTTTTACAACTAGGTTTACCTGATATCTTTATTCCGCAAGGCACACAACAAGAAGTGCTTGCTGAAATTAAATTAGATGAAAAAGGGATTGAAGAGCAAATTATTGCCTTTATAAAGGGCTAAATTCGTTCATTTTGGTTTAATTTTGATATTTTTAAAAATTTTTTCAAAAATATCGAACTATTTCAAAAACACACAGTCTGATACATTGCTAGTGCACTGCATATTGCAGTTATCTTTTTGAAGTTTCTTATAAATTAAGACCTCCCCGCTATTCAAGTTTTG
>CAJMPC010000172.1:0-3384 GCA_905215245.1 uncultured bacterium
GACCGGCTAAATCATCATTTGCCATACCTAAACGCACTGCTTGATCAACAATAATACGTGCCACATCAAAATGACGGGAAAGTGGATAAGCCTCTAATTGTTCTTTTAAGACCAAACTTAAATCGATTGGACGATTGTTTTCACGGTATTGAATTAATAAGCCTTGCATATGTTCGACGATTTGATCATGTAAATCAGCCAAAGATTCATATTGCAACTCTTCAGGTAATTCACCCAATGCATCATCTTCACGTAATACCATTTCTTCATCACGCAGATCGACCAAACGTTCCGCTTGAGCGGTCCACAAGAACCAAGGATGATCGAAATAGCTATGGATAGAATTACGCAAGCGTTGTGAGAATACACGGTTTTTATCCATATCAATGGCGGTACGGATAAATTTATGCACGTGACGGTCATAACCAATCCATAAATCGATAGCTTGTTGTCCCCAGCTAATAATACGGTCAAGTTTGGATTGTAAATCGGTAATTAATTGTTCAATAAAATACAGCTCATCGTGACCAATTACACAATCTTGAATACGTAATAATTGAGCCTGTAACTTATCACCTGCGGCATTTAAAGTATCTTGTAACTCACGTAAATTGCCTGAGGTTTCATCTAATAAACGTTCACAGCTAGAAATTGCCGCCTGCCAATCTTTGGTAAGCAAATTCGCAATTTCTTCTTTAATGCTTTGTTGATTTTCATCCATCACACGTTGTGATAAATCAATACTATCGAAAATCTCTGCCACAGAATATTTTAACGGAGCGAAAACATTCCGGCGCCAAAAGTGCTCATTCTCCCCTTTTACTGTGGCTTCTTCTGCAGCATCAGATGCACGCTGAATTTCATCAGCTACAATAGAGAGCTGTACAGAAAGACGCAACGCAGAAAATTCACGCTGACGAATATAATAATCTGATACTCCAACGCCTAATGGAGTGAGACGATAAATAGAAAGCCCTTCAGTAAATTCACTGCTGAAACGGTTAAGAAAACGCTGTTTCACCAGTTCATTGATAGCATTATTCGCACGGGTGGCAATCGCATCCGTTGATTGGTCAAAGGCATTGGCTGTATGGCGGAAAATATCCACTAAATCAGCTTCTAGCATCTCACCGTCTAAACGTTCGTTGTTATAGATGGCAATAGCCAGTAAAAACACCAAACGCTCTGTCGGCAGATTTAACGAAAATTCCCGCTCTTTCGCCCATGAGACGAGTTCAGGAATGGTTTGTGAGGTTTCGATCATTCGGTTACAAAAGCTTAAAATTGAACAAAAAATTTCTGAGATTATACAGGATTTTTTCTCAATCTTGAAAATCTTCTTGCAAATTGACCGCACTTTTTAAATTTAAAATATCCTTAACTTAAATAAGGAAATATATTTTCTAATAATCGAACAATATTCAGACAGAATTTACAATTCTTTACAAAATAACCATGCTCATTTACTTTTCTATACAAAAAAACCATGCTCATTTACTTTTCTATACAAAAAAACCTATCTATAATCGTTGCCTAGGTACGCAATCGTTTACTGAATAGAGAAAAATGACATTTGCAATCTCTAATAAGACATTACAAATCATATAGTTAATCCATTCTTCAATGCGTCCTATTATAGTATTTATGTATATTTACACTGCTCTAATGAAATTCTTTTATCACATTTATGTAATTAAAGAAGAAACTCAAGCGAGGACATTATGAAAAATTTTAAATTTAATGCTATCACGGCATTAATTATTGGGGTGAATGTTGCTGTAGCGAATGCTGCTGATGGAAACATTCTGAATATCACGACACAAGATTCTGTAAATGCAAACAAAACAATAGAGGCGACTAACGTTAAAGGTCCTGGACATACAGCTATTGGTCAGCAAAACCAAATCTATTCTATTCCTGCAGCTGAAGCTGAAGAAAGCCAAGGCTCAAGTTCTGCCATCGGTAATCAAAATGTGGTGAAAGGTGAACAAGCAAATGCGATTGGTGATGGAAATGATGCATATGGTCATTTTACCCAAAGTGTTGGTGATGATAACAAAGTTTATGCCGATCATTCTCTTGGATATGGTGCACATAATAAAGTAGGTGCTCAGCGTGTAATCGGCACACCAGAAAAAGATGTTGTTGTGGATAAAAACACAAGTAAAGCAAGTGTATTTGGTTTAAATAATGAAGTCGTTGGCAAAAACGTTTTTGTTGCTGGTAATGATAATAAAATTACAGACACATCAACTTCAAATGCAACTGTAATTGGTTTTGGTGCGACTGCAAGTTCAGCTAATGCTACTTCAATTGGTACTGCAGCTAGTGCATTAGCAAACGAAACAGTTGCGATTGGTCAAGCGGCAAAAGCAAGTGGTCAAAACAGTAATGCTTATGGTTCACAAGCGAATGCGAGTGGTACAAGTTCATTGGCTGTAGGTACTGGTTCTGTTGCCTCTGGCGATTCAGCTGTAGCGATTGGTAACGATTCAACTGTTACAGGCGGCTCTGCTGTTGCTATTGGCGCGTCTGCAACATCTACAGGTAAATGGTCTACTGCACTAGGCGATTCAGCTAATGCTAAAGGCGAAAAAAGCGTAGCCTTATCGAAAGACTCTTATGCAAAAGATGATAACTCTGTTGCCTTAGGCTCTGGCACTATTACACGCTCAGCAACACAAGAAAATACTGCAACAGTTAACGGTATTACATATAGTGGTTTTGCAGGTAACACGCCTGTAGCTGTTGTTTCTGTTGGTTCAGACAAAACTGAAACTTACACGCCACCAGATCACTCAATTCCAGGTCGTACAGTAACCATTACGCCACATACACGCCAAATTATTAACGTAGGTGCAGGTGAGATTTCTGCTACTTCTACTGATGCAATCAACGGTTCTCAACTTTATATGGTTGCTGACCAAGTAGGCAAAAATAAAACGCGTATTGATAATATTCGTCAACGTACATCTGACGTAAAAGTAAAAGCTGGCGATAACATTGATGTAAAAGAAGTTTACGATGATGCTAACCAAGTCAAAACTTATACTGTTAGTACCAAAAAAGACATCAAAGCAAATTCTTATACCATTAATAATTCCAATATCAAAATTGATCAAAATGGAATTAATGCAGGTAACAAAAAAGTTATCAACGTCGCAAATGGTGAAAATGATAACGATGCGGTTAATGTTTCACAATTAAATAAAGTGAAAAATGATGTGGCTAACAATACTAAAAATATTGCTACCAACACTCAAAACATCGCTAACAATACTAAAGCAATTAATACTTTAAATAAGAAAGTTAATGATGTTGACCGTAAATCTCGCGCAGGCATTGCAGGCGTTGCAGCTATCGCTTCTGCTCCATCTGCACGTA
>CAJMPC010000173.1:0-3333 GCA_905215245.1 uncultured bacterium
AGATTAGGCTAGTTTTAATTATGAAATAAAAAAGGCGAACATGATGTTCGCCTTTTTTTTGTTTAAAAGTGCGGTCAAATTTCCGCACGTTTTTAATTAGTGTGTGCTCGTACTGGTAGTGGTACGGTTTGCACGTTTACGATCGTTTTCCGTTAAGAGTTTTTTACGGATACGGATTGATTCTGGTGTTACTTCCACTAACTCGTCATCATCGATAAACTCGATAGCTTGTTCAAGTGTAAATTTCACCGGCGTGGTTAAGACGATTGCATCATCTTTACCTGATGCACGCATATTGGTGAGTTTTTTACCTTGTAAACAGTTTACGGTTAAGTCGTTTGTACGGCTGTGAATACCGATGATTTGACCTTCGTAAACTTCTACGTTGGCTTCGATCATTAATTTACCACGCTCTTGTAAACCAAATAGTGCATAAGCAAGTGCTTTACCTGTTGCGTTAGAAATTAATACACCGTTTTTACGTTGGCCGATTTCACCTGGTTTGATGTCATCGTAGTGATCGAAACTAGAGTAAAGTAAACCAGTACCAGATGTCATAGTCATGAATTCACCACGGAAACCGATCAAGCCACGGCTTGGGATGATGTATTCTAAACGTACACGACCTTTGCCATCCGGCATCATGTCACGAACTTCACCTTTACGGATACCTAATGCTTCCATGACAGAACCTTGGTGTTGTTCTTCTACGTCGATAGTCACTTGTTCGTAAGGCTCTTGTTTTTTGCCGTTGATTTCACGGTAGATTACTTTAGGACGAGAAACCGCAAGTTCATAACCTTCACGACGCATATTTTCAATTAATACAGAAAGGTGTAATTCACCACGGCCAGAAACACGGAATTCATCTGGGTTTGGCGTTTCTTCTACGCGTAATGCCACGTTGTGAACTAATTCTTTGTTTAAACGTTCAAGAATTTGACGAGAAGTCACATATTTACCTTCTTGACCTGCAAACGGTGAAGTATTTACACAGAAGAACATGGTTACGGTTGGTTCATCAACAGTTAATGAAGGTAAGGCTTCAACGGCGTTGATATCACAAATCGTATCCGAGATATTTAATTCACCTAAACCGGTAATCGCGATGATGTCGCCTGCGTAAGCAACATCTTCTTCATAACGTTGTAAACCAAGGTGACCTAATACTTGACCTACACGGCCTTGGCGAGTTTTGCCTTCACCATCAATAATCGTTACAGGTTGATTTGGTTTGATTGCACCACGTTTGATACGACCGATACCGATAACACCCACATAGCTGTTATAGTCTAATTGTGAGATTTGCATTTGGAATGGTGCATCAAGCTCCACTTTTGGCGGTTCAACGTGTTGAACGATCGCTTCAAATAACGGCGTCATATCTTCCGCTAATTCTTCGTGTTCAAGCCCTGCGACACCATTTAATGCTGAAGCATAGATAATAGGGAAGTCTAATTGCTCATCGGTTGCACCAAGGTTAACGAATAAATCGAAAACTTGATCCACCACCCAATCAGGACGTGCACCAGGACGGTCAACTTTGTTGATAACTACGATTGGTTTTAAACCGTGAGCAAAGGCTTTTTGGGTTACGAAACGCGTTTGTGGCATTGGACCGTCAAAAGCATCTACCACTAAAAGTACAGAATCCACCATAGAAAGCACACGTTCTACTTCACCACCGAAGTCGGCGTGTCCTGGGGTATCTACGATGTTAATGCGATAACCATTCCAGTTAATTGCGGTATTTTTTGCAAGAATGGTAATACCACGTTCTTTTTCAAGATCGTTTGAGTCCATTACGCGCTCATCAACATCACCACGAGTTGATTCAAATGTACCAGATTGTTGAAGAAGTTTGTCAACGAGGGTGGTTTTACCATGGTCAACGTGAGCGATAATTGCGATATTGCGCAATTTATTAATATCAATGTCGTTTTTCATTTATTACGTTCTTACAGTTTAAGTTTTGTAGGGTGGAATTTTTATGCCACCGAATAGTCCAAGTAGTTTAAATTGGTGAGTCAAACTCACCCTACGAGAATCTTGAAAGGGCAAAAATTATACACGATATTTCGCTGCTCTGCTATGCCAGGACGTAAAATAAATCTTATGAAAAAGGCAAGCGATTGCGTTATAATGCTCTTTTAATTTTATTAAAGATTATACACATAGCAAAATAGAGGACTCCTTATGCCAAATGCAAATGCAATTGCCAACGTATTCAAACTGATCGAAGAGAACGATATTAAGTTCGTGCTACTTCGTTTCACCGACATTAAAGGTAAAGAACACGGTGTTTCTATCCCGGTTAGCCTTGTTGATGAAGATATGTTTGAAGATGGCAAAATGTTCGATGGCTCTTCTGTTGAAGGTTGGAAAACCATTAACAAAGCCGATATGCTTTTAATGCCAATTGCTGAAACTGCAGTAGTCGATCCATTTGCGCAGATCCCAACACTTTCAATTCGTTGTAGCGTTTATGAGCCAACAACCATGCAAAGCTATGATCGTGATCCGCGTTCAATTGCTATTCGTGCAGAAAACTATATGCGTTCAACCGGTATTGCTGATCAAGCATTCTTTGGTCCTGAGCCAGAGTTCTTCTTATTTGATGATGTGCGTTTTGATGTATCAATGAACCGCGCTTTTTTCGCCATTGATGATATTGAAGCCGCTTGGAACACCAACAAAAAATATGAAGGTGGTAACAATGCTTATCGTCCATTGAAAAAAGGTGGTTATTGTGCGGTGGCACCAATTGATACGGCACACGATATTCGTTCTGAAATGTGTTTAATTTTAGAAGAAATGGGCTTAGTCATCGAAGCTCACCACCATGAAGTGGCAACAGCAGGTCAAAACGAAATTGCAACGAAATTTAACAGCTTAACCTTGAAAGCAGATGAAACACAAATCTATAAATATGTGGTGCAAAACGTTGCCTTAGAACACGGTAAAACCGCTTGCTTTATGCCAAAACCAATCACGGGTGATAATGGTTCAGGTATGCACTGTAATATGTCATTAAGCAAAGATGGCAAAAACATTTTCCAAGGTGATAAATATGCCGGCCTTTCTGAAACTGCACTTTATTACATCGGCGGTATCATTAAGCACGCTAAAGCACTAAATGCGTTCACCAACCCAAGTACTAACTCATACAAGCGTTTAGTGCCTGGTTTTGAAGCACCAGTATTATTGGCTTACTCTGCAAGTAATCGTTCTGCGTCAATTCGTATTCCGGCAGTAACCAGCCCGAAAGCGATCCGTATTGAAGCACGTTTCCCAGATCCATTGGCAAACCCATATCTTGCATTCGCTGCATTA
>CAJMPC010000174.1:0-3307 GCA_905215245.1 uncultured bacterium
ATTCCATGCTTGCAAATCCGCGCCGTGTGGCGGTGGGGTTAGAGCAAAATCGTTTAGCTTTATTGCTTGCGGTATTACATCGTCATGGTGGACTACAAATGTCGGATCAAGATGTTTTTGTGAATGTCGTTGGCGGTGTAAAAGTCGGGGAAACTGGAGCAGATCTTGCGTTATTGCTTGCATTAATTTCGAGTTTCCGTAATCGACCATTACCACAAGATTTAGTTGTCTTTGGTGAAGTAGGGTTAGCGGGTGAAATTCGCCCGGTGACCAGTGGTCAAGAACGTATTAGTGAAGCGGCAAAGCATGGCTTTAAACGCGCGATTGTGCCTTTTGCCAACAAGCCGAAAAGTGCGGTCGAAAATATGGAAGTTTTTACGGTGAAAAAACTCTCTGATGCACTTGCCATTTTGGATAATTTCTAAAAAAACGTTGTCCTATTGTTGTCTGATTACTGAAAGTTTTTGATAAATTAGATAGAATATGCGCCGCACATAAGGAAAGGTTATGGAAAAGAAATTAAATAAAGCGTTGGATAGCATTGATATCAAAATCTTAAATGAATTACAACGCAACGGTAAAATCTCTAATATCGATTTATCAAAGAAAGTGGGGTTATCGCCAACGCCTTGTTTAGAAAGGGTAAAACGCTTAGAAAAACAAGGTGTGATTATGGGCTATCGGGCGCTATTAAATCCTGAATTACTGGATGCGCCTTTATTGGTGATCGTTGAAATTACGCTCGTGCGTGGTAAACCGGATGTTTTCGAAGAGTTTAATGCAGCGATTCAAGCGCTTGATGAAATTCTCGAATGTCATTTGGTATCAGGTGATTTCGATTATTTACTCAAAACACGTGTAGCAGATATGGCGGCATATCGAAAATTATTAGGTACCACATTTACCCGGTGTGAATGACACCCGAACTTATGTCGTCATGGAAGAAGTGAAACAAACTAATTATCTCGTACTAAAATAAAAATGATTAAACGAATTACAAAACGATTTACACCGAAACAATATTTAGCAGAATTATTACTCGGATTGACCGCACTTTTAGGTTTATATTTAATCGTGGCATGGTCAAGCTATACGCCATTAGATAACTCTTGGTCTACAGCAAGTTTTCAAACTGAAACAATTAATAAAGCCGGTGCTTTTGGTGCTTGGTTAATTGATGCGTTTTTTGTTTTCCTCGGCTATGTCGGTCATCTCATTCCGTTTGTCATTTTCATCGTACCGATTTATTTACTGAAAACCAAAGCGGTTCATTCTCTCTCTGCAACCCGTATTGCATTACGTTCCTTTGGCTTTATTGCTCTCATCGTTGGTTTAACCATGATGGCCACATTGTTGCTTTCAAATACGAACTACTATCTAGCTGGTGGTGTATTTGGTGGCAGCTTAGTGGTGAATTTATATCCTACACTCGGTAAGTTTGGCTGTATTTTAGTAGGCTTTATCTGTGCAGTTGTAGGCTTTATTTTCTGTTCCGGTGCATCATTAATTCGTTTAATTGTGAAATTCTATCACTGGCTAACCATGAAAAATCAACCGGCAGAAGAAGAGCAGGCAGAGCATACTTCTGTGGATGATCTTGAACAAATTGTGATTGAGGCACCTCAACAACTTGCTTTCTCTGATTCTCAATTAGACACAGAACCAGCAGAAGATAAAAAAGAGGACGAGTCTGGAAATGCCTTTGTGAAGCCTGAGCAGCTAATTAATATCAGTGGGTTATCCTCACCTAGTGCTTCAGAGCCTGCAGATGTTGAAAAATTAGAAGATAAGTTTAAAGGTTTCACGGTTGAATCTGACAATTTACCGAATGTATCTATTTCTGCGGTTTCTTCTGTTGAATTACCGACAAAAGAAGATTTTTCAGCCACATGGAAAAATCCGCAAGTGAATCATCAAAGTGTGGATGAGTCAGATGACATTTTTGAAGAAAATGTGATGCCAAAAGTGTCACTTAAAACACCTGAAAATACAACCGCACTTTATCCAACGTATGATGAACCTTTAGAATCAGAAAATGATGGTTTAGAAGATGAATTAGCACGTCAGTTTGCCGCACAAGAACAAGAGCGTTTGCAAGAAATGGAAGTACGTGCAAAAGCTGCAAATGCTGAAGATGCATTAAAAGTGATCTTAAATGAACCGGCAGTTTCAGCACCTAAAGAACGTGAAATTCATATTGAGAATGCAACTGAAACAACCTATAAGCCGTATTCTGATACGCTTATTCATCCCGCATTCCAACAACCAACGAATAAACGTGAAAAACCAACGACACCATTACCAAGTTTAGATTTACTTGAGCATCGTCCTACACAGGCTCAAGATATTACGCGTGAAGAAATTTTAGACACATCCGCTCGTATAGAACAACAATTAAAGAATTTTAATGTCAAAGCTACGGTACAAGATGTGTTAGTAGGGCCAGTGGTGACTCGCTATGAACTTGAATTACAACCGGGTGTAAAAGCATCAAAAGTAACCAGTATTGATACCGATTTAGCACGTGCTTTAATGTTCCGCGCAATTCGTGTAGCAGAAGTGATCCCTGGCAAACCTTATATTGGTATTGAAACGCCAAATGCTCACCGCCAAATGGTGCCATTGCGTGATGTGCTCGATAGTAATGAATTCCGTTCCTCAACATCATTGCTTTCAATGGCTTTGGGTAAAGATATTAGCGGAAAACCTGTTGTGGTTGATTTGGCTAAAATGCCTCACTTACTTGTTGCGGGTTCAACAGGCTCTGGTAAATCTGTTGGTGTGAATACCATGATTTTAAGTTTGCTTTTCCGCGTAACACCGGATCAAGTGAAATTTATTATGATTGACCCGAAAGTGGTTGAGCTTTCTATTTATAACGATATCCCACACTTACTTACTCCAGTAGTGACGGATATGAAAAAAGCGGCAAATGCACTGCGTTGGTGCGTAGAAGAAATGGAACGCCGCTATCAATTATTGTCAGCCTTACGTGTGCGTAACATTGAAGGGTATAACGAAAAAATTGAAGAATATGAAAAACTCAATATGCCAATTCCAAACCCAATTTGGAAGCCTGGCGATACAATGGATAAGATGCCGCCTCCATTAGAAAAATTGAGTTATATTGTCGTGATCGTTGATGAGTTTGCGGACTTAATGATGGTTGCAGGCAAACAAATTGAAGAGTTAATTGCTCGCTTAGCACAAAAAGCTCGTGCGATTGGTATTCACTTAATTTTAGCCACACAACGCCCTTCAGTAGATGTGATTACTGGGTTGATTAAGGCTAACATTCCAAGCCGTA
>CAJMPC010000175.1:0-3297 GCA_905215245.1 uncultured bacterium
GTGGAACTGTTCCCTCCGTATAATTCACCTGAAGCGGTTCGAGGATTAGAACAATTTAGCCATCTTTGGCTTATTTTCCAATTTGACAAAGTACCCCATGGTAAATGGCAATCCACTGTTCGCCCCCCTCGTTTAGGCGGCAATCAACGTGTCGGTGTATTTGCTTCACGCGCTACGCATCGCCCTAATCCGCTAGGCTTATCCAAAGTTGAATTACGCCAAGTGGAATGTATTCATGGACGTGTTTTTCTGCATTTGGGCTCTGTGGATCTTGTAGATGGCACACCGATTTTTGATATTAAGCCTTATATTGCCTATGCTGATAGTGAACCCGAGGCAAAGTCAAGTTTTGCACAAGAAAAGCCACCTGCAAAATTAAACGTAGAATTTACAGAAATCGCCCAAAGTGCGGTTGAAAAATATCACAAAAACCGACCGCACTTAGCGAGATTTATTACAGAAGTGATCGCACAAGATCCCCGCCCGGCTTATCAACAAGGTAAAGAAACCGATCGTATTTACGGTATTAGTCTATACGAATTTAATATTAAATGGCGTATTAAAGCAGGGACAACAGATTGTGTCGAAATTCTCGATATCCAAAAATTAAAAGAACAAAAAAGCTGACTTTCGTCAGCTTTCTTTTTATCGTTTTAATTCTGTCTAATCTGGCAATGCATTCAGCACAGCTTTGACGAGCGTTGCCAATGGAATCGCGAAGAATACGCCCCAGAATCCCCATAATCCGCCGAAAATCAGCACCGAAATAATGATCACCAAAGGGTGCAAATTAACGACTTCAGAGAATAAATACGGCACCAACAAGTTTCCATCTAGAAGTTGACTCACCGCAAAGGCCACAATTAAATACCAAAACGTTGGGGAAATGCCAAACTGGAACATGGCGACTAAAGCAACAGGAATCGTCACCAATACCGCGCCGATATAAGGAACTAATACAGAAAGACCAACAGCAACAGAAAGTAATAACGGATAATTTAAACCAAAGCTTAAAAAAATGATATAAGTCACCACGCCAACAATCAAAATCTCCAACAACTTGCCATGAATATAATTCGCAATTTGTTGCTGCATTTCATTCCATACTTTAGAGGCTAAAAGACGGTTTTTAGGTAAAAAGCGACTCACACCCGCAAGAAGTTCGCTTTTATCTTTCAGCATAAAGAACATCATTAATGGCACTAAAAATGCATAAATACCCAGTGATACAAGGTTCATTAATGAAGTAATCGACAATTTCACCGCTGATTCACCAAAACCCAAAATCTTCGCTCGAGCTGCACTAAAAAAGGTGTCAATCATGGTGTAATCAATGAGTTCAGGATAATGCTCAGGAAGGGCTAACAACCATTCATGTAATTTATTGAACATGGCCGGCAAATCGCTTAATAAGGAAATCGTTTGATTCCATAATGTTGGTACTAGCCCGAAGAAAACTAATAACGCCAAGGTTAAAAAACCACCAAAAATAATTAACGTGGCGAGCATTCGAGGAAATTTTAATTTTGTCGTCAGGAAATTAATCGGCATTTCCAATAAATATGCTAATACAATGGCAATCAGCAACGGGGCGATTAAATCACTAAAGAAATAAATCGCAATAAAGCCAAATAACAAAATGGCAAGTAGCCCCATCGCCTGCGGATCGCTTAATCGGCGGCTATACCAATTTTTTAGCATTTCAAACATAAAGTCTTCCTAAACAAGTATTTTTTGTCATTATAAGTTAAAATTTAAATCAATCCTATATCCACTCATTCAACATAAAATAGAAGGAAACGTTATGTCTGTTAAGATTTATCATAATCCACGTTGCTCAAAAAGCCGTGAAACCTTAGCTTTATTAGAAGAAAAAGGCATTCAACCGACAATTGAACTTTATTTACAACAACACTACTCTATTGAAGCATTACAGCAACTGGCTAATAAATTAGGATTAGATGATGTCAGAAAAATGATGCGTACCAAAGATGAGCTTTATCAATCATTAGAGTTAGATAATCCAGCATTAACTAATGATGATTTATTAAAAGCCATCAGTGAAAATTCAGCCCTATTAGAACGCCCGATTGTGGTAAAAGGTGAAAAAGCTAAAATTGGACGACCGCCTGAAAGCGTACTCACCATTTTGTAATTCTATTCATTTTCGCTATAATGACTTGCCGTGAACGACTTCACGGCAATTTTTTAGAGGTAAATATGACGAAAAAAACAAAAAGTGCGGTTGAAAATCAGCCCATTTATCAACACGCCAAAGGAATCGTGAAAGATAATGCTGTGATGGCACTATTACACGACAAATTATTCCGCCAACGCGTTGAGAAAAAACGTAAAGGCAAAGGCAGTTACCAACGCAAAGCAAAATATGCGAGCAATTGGTTTGAAAAGCCCGATGATAAAGTTTTTGATTTCAGAAATTTTATCATCGGGTTTTTCGTTTCAATTTCAGTATAAAAAATAACAAACAGAGGAAGTCTATATGTCAATCAAAACAGAAGTTTTATTTAACAATACTTGGAATGTCCGTATCAGTGATCCGGGTGAAGAAGGGGCTCAAAGCCACTTTTTTGAAACCATTTATCTCACGCTCACGGCTTATTTTGAAGGCGAAAATGTGCGTTATGAATTTGTGCGTAAAGTAGAAGATCAAGTAAAAATCAAACGCTCATTTACAGAATTAAGTGAGTTATTCAAATTCTTAGGGGATTATCTGGATCCGGTTTCTCTCGGTAATCTTGGTGTAAAAATTGGTAACTTAGGCGTAAAAGCTGAATAACGTCTCTACCAATAAAAAAAGTGCGGTCAAATTGAACCGCACTTTTTATTTCTCAACTCCTATTATTGTGCAAGTAATACACTTAATGCAGAATATAAGGATTGAGCCGCTTCATTTGATAATGCCTTGCCATCTTCATCAGTGATGACGACCGCACTTTGTTTACCTACTGCGGAGATTTGCATTTGGTAAACACCTTTTTCTAGATTAGGCGGATTCACACCTAAACGTAACCACTCTTGTTTATCCAATGGTTTATATTTCAATTCACGATAACCACGGCCAGCAGATTCCGATGTGGCTTTAAAGCCTAATTTCGGTAAAACCGAACCTAAACGTTGCCATGCTTGACCAAAACTTGCATCCATACCTAATGCCATTCTACCGTTCGTATCAGTAATTAAACCTGATTGGAAAGGTCCTGCCGAGGCATTATTTAAATCTTGTTGTTGCTTGTTATAAGCGTTAGTAAGTGCAGCAACAAAACGATTTAAACGATC
>CAJMPC010000176.1:0-3264 GCA_905215245.1 uncultured bacterium
CACATCGCTACCAATCAGATTGATCATCACCGACGGATTATTCACCACTGGTTGCGGTAACGGCAGATCGGTAATCGCCCGCAGATGCAGCTCAAACTGGCTGATGCTGGCACCGTTTTGTGTCCAGTGACCGCTGTTATGCACACGCGGTGCCAGTTCGTTGATCAACAGACCTTGCGGGGTAACAAAACACTCCATCGCCATCACGCCCACATAGCCCAGCTCCTGCATAATCGCCGACAGCATCTCTTCGGCTTGCGCCTGCTGCTGTGCGTTGGCCTGCGGAAAAGCGACGCTGGTGCGCAAAATACCGTCCTGATGCAGGTTATGCGTCAGCGGATAAAACACGGTGCTGCCATCAAAGCCGCGCGCGCCAACCAGCGACACTTCACCAGAGAAGTTAATGCCCTGCTCGACAATACATTCGCCGTAACACTCTGCCGGTAACTGTTCGGTTTCATTTGCGCGTAAACGCCATTGACCGCGACCGTCATAACCACCTGTGCGACGTTTTACCACGACTTTTTCGCCCACGTTTTTAAATACTTCAGACCATTGCGTTTTATCTTTTAATAAACACCATGGCGAGGTAGAGAGATTGAGTTCATCTAGTAAAGATTTTTGGGTAAAGCGATCAGCCAATAAGCCAAAAACATTCTGATTAACGAAATTCTTATGATGACCTAATAATTCGGTTAAAGGTGTTTTTTCCCAACGTTCAATTTCTGCGGTGATGATGGCATCTTTAGGTAAATCAAATACGGGGGCGTTAAACTCAAGCGGTTGAACGTGAATATCTAAAGGTGCGCCTGCATAACGTAACATTCTGCCAAGTTGACCATTACCAAGCACATAAACAGTAGGATATAGGGTAGAGTTTTGCATAAAATTTCTCATCAAATCTAGCTAAAAAAACAACCGCACTTTAAAAAGTGCGGTCAAATTTAACGGTGTTTTATGTACGTGGATCAGGATTATCCAATACCATATTGGTTTGATTTTCGCGGAATACTTGTAGGCGAGCGAATAAAGCCTCATCCCAACCTGCAAGAATTTGTGCAGCGAGTAATCCTGCATTCGCTGCACCAGCAGGGCCAATTGCTAAGGTACCGACAGGAATGCCTTTAGGCATTTGCACGATAGAATAGAGACTATCAACACCGCTTAACATAGAACTTTTAACAGGGACACCCAATACAGGCACAAGCGTTTTAGCCGCGATCATACCGGGTAAATGAGCTGCGCCACCCGCACCCGCAATAATCACTTTGTAACCATTCTTTTGTGCATTTTCGGCAAATTCAAACAGTTTGTCGGGGGTTCGATGTGCGGAAACCACTTCAACATGATATGCCACATTGAGTTCATCTAAAATTTGAGTGGCTTCTTGCATGGTTGCCCAGTCACTTTTTGAGCCCATAACAATAGCAATTTGTGCGGTATTTGACATATTTTTAAAAATTTATCTGATAAAAAACGATGCGTAGAATAGCACATTTACTCACTTTTAAGCAAACGTTTGCTATATGGTAAAAACTGAAAATTCCATTGCAAGTTTTGTCATAAAATCTTATCCTAATACGAGTTTTTTTCTTAGAAATAGAGCAGATTATGTTAGCTAAAGCGAAATATAGAAAAGATTACAAACAACCTGATTTTACAGTTACGGATATTTTCCTTGATTTTCAATTAGATCCTAAGCATACCGTTGTCACAGCAAAAACAACCTTCCAACGTTTAAATGATGAAGCAACCCATCTACGATTAGATGGTCATGGCTTCCAATTTGCCTCAATTAAATTCAATGGCGAAGATTTTAAACATTATCATCAAGACCACGAAAGTTTAACGTTAGATTTAACCAATCAAAGTGCGGCCAATTTTGAACTTGAAATAGTGACGAATTTAGAGCCTGCACAAAATACCTCTTTACAAGGGCTTTATCAATCAGGTGAAGGCATTTGTACTCAATGCGAAGCAGAAGGTTTCCGTCAAATTACCTATATGCTTGATCGTCCTGATGTATTAGCTCGCTATACAACCAAAATTACTGCAGATAAAACTAAATATCCTTACTTGCTTTCTAATGGTAACCGCATTGCAAGTGGTGAATTAGAGGATGGTCGTCATTGGGTTGAATGGAATGACCCATTCCCGAAACCAAGCTATTTATTCGCTTTAGTGGCGGGGGATTTTGATTTATTACAAGATACCTTTACGACAAAAAGTGGTCGTGAAGTGGCGTTAGAACTTTATGTTGATCGTGGCAATCTTGATCGTGCTTCTTGGGCAATGGAAAGTCTGAAAAAAGCGATGAAATGGGATGAAGACCGTTTCAATTTAGAATATGACTTAGATATTTACATGATTGTTGCTGTTGACTTCTTTAATATGGGCGCCATGGAAAATAAAGGGTTGAATATTTTTAATTCTAAATTTGTCTTGGCAAATCCACAAACAGCAACCGATGATGATTATCTCGCCATTGAAAGCGTGATTGCACATGAATATTTCCATAACTGGACGGGAAACCGTGTAACCTGCCGTGATTGGTTCCAATTAAGTTTGAAAGAAGGTTTAACAGTTTTCCGTGATCAAGAATTTTCATCTGACACAGGTTCTCGAGCAGTCAATCGTATTAATAACGTGAAATTCTTACGTACGGTGCAATTTGCCGAAGATGCAAGCCCAATGTCTCACCCTATTCGCCCTGAAAAAGTCATTGAAATGAATAATTTCTATACAGTGACTGTATATGAAAAAGGGGCAGAGGTGATTCGTATGTTGCACACCTTATTAGGTGAACAAGGTTTCCAAAAAGGGATGCAACTTTATATTGCTGAAAACGATGGTAAAGCGGCAACCTGTGAAGATTTTGTCTCTGCAATGGAACGTGCGAATGATGTTGATTTAGCACAATTCCGTCGTTGGTATAGCCAATCAGGTACGCCAGAATTATTGATTAGCGATGCCTATGATGAACAAACCCATACTTATCGTTTAACGGTTTCGCAATCTACGCCGCCAACAGCGGACCAAATGGAAAAAGTAAACTTACATATTCCATTGAAAATTGCGCTTTATGATGCCAAAGGCACCAAACAAATGTTACAGCATAACGGTGAATTGCTAAGCGATGTATTAAATGTAACAGAAAAGGACCAAGTGTTTGAGTTCCATGGCATTTATGGTCGTCCAATTCCTGCGTTATTATGTGATTTCTCTGCACCGGTGAAACTGGATTACGATTACACCACAGAGCAG
>CAJMPC010000177.1:0-3245 GCA_905215245.1 uncultured bacterium
TGCTAACATCTCCGGTAAATATGGTGTTGGTTTATCAAGCTCTATACGTAAGGTACGGTCATTTTCTGCATAAATGCCTAAACTATCAAAAGGCTCGTTTTTCTCTAAAACGCCTTTTGCATTTTTTAGATTGAGATAAGCCAAATAAGATCTTAATGGACTATTTGATTGAGATAATGCTTGCCAAGAAAGCATGACTTCTTGAGCGACTAAAGGATCACCATTTGACCAACGAAGCCCTTCACGCAAGGTAAAGATCCAGGTTTTGTTATCTTTCGTTTGCCAACTTTCTGCGATACCCGGCACGATTCTCCCTTCCGGATCATAAGCGGTTAAACCTTCATATAAATCACGCAATAAGTTTTCTTGTTCCGGATAACGCACAAACCAAGGCTCAAAAGAAGGAGAATGAGTAAACGCCCGAGTCAGTAAAGTCCTACTCGGTTTTGATGTATTTTCTTGTTCGATAGGCTGACTTTGTGTTGGTTGCTCTTCTGCTATCGCGTTTGTAGATTTAGGACTGTTTAATTTATCACAACCACTCAATCCCAAAACGATACCGAAAATGACCGCACTTTTAAGCCAAGTAAAGAAAGAATTATCCATTTTCAACGTCTTCTGTTTTAATCCAAAAGAAAAAGAACCAATATTTTACCGCAATTAAAATGGCAATGATCGTTCGCCCCACAACACTTGGGGTAAAATAAAAGCCAATTAAAAGCATTGTGGTTGAAAAGGTTAGAATAGAAATTTTTGCTTTTTTTGTTAATGCACGACGTTCATTAAAGGATTTTAGGTGCTTTTGATAAAGCTTCGTCCCTAAAAACCATTGCTCTAAACGAGAAGAACCTTTCGCAAAAGAATAAAGTGTAAGCAGTAAAAAAGGTGTTGTCGGAAGAATAGGTAAAAAAATACCAATAACACCTAATATCAAAGAAATGCATCCAAGAACAACATACATGGCCTTGGTTAAAGAAGTTTTTGGGAAAAACTTAAGTGAAACAACACCTATAACGATCGCAAGAGCAATGATGCCAGAAAAAATGATAATAGAAAAAAAGGAAGTGCCGTCCATCATAAACCCTAAATAAAAGTGATACGCAATTATCACTGATTTTTTAGATTTTTCAACCTTGATATTATAGAATTTGTCGCAATTTACTAAAGAAACAGTTAGCAAAAGGAATATTTATGTCTAATCCATTACTTCATATTGAAGGCTTACCTCCGTTTTCTCAAATCAAACCAGAACATATTCAACCGGCAATCCAAAAACTCATCGAAGAAAATCGTCAAGCCATTGAACAAGTTCTAAAACAACCGCACTTTACTTGGGAAAACTTTATTGAACCGCTTTCTGAAGCAGGCGAGCACTTAAGTCGTGCTTGGTCACCGATCTCCCATTTAAATTCAGTTAAAAACAGCCCTGAATTACGTGATGCGTACCAAGCTTGCTTACCACTACTCTCTGAATACAGTACTTGGGTAGGTCAACACAAAGGCTTATACAATGCCTATTTAGCCTTAAAAAATAGCCCTGAGTTTGCGACTTATTCCGTCGCGCAAAAGAAAGCCATTGAAAATGCATTACGTGATTTTGAGCTTTCAGGTATCGGTTTATCTGAAGAAAAACAAAAACGTTATGGCGAGATTGTGACTCGTTTATCAGAATTAAGTGCACAATTTAGCAATAATGTACTCGATGCCACCATGGGCTGGGAAAAAGTCATTGAAGATGAAAGTGAATTAGCAGGTCTTCCTGAATCCGCATTACTTGCTGCAAAACAATCTGCAGAAAGTAAAGGCTTAAAAGGCTATCGTTTTACGTTAGAAATCCCAAGTTATTTGCCAATCATGACCTATTGTGAAAATGCAGCATTACGCGAAGAAATGTATCGTGCTTATGCGACTCGCGCTTCTGATCAAGGTCCAAACGCTGGTAAATGGGATAACACGGCAATTATTGAAGAAATCATGACGTTACGCGTGGAGCTAGCTAAATTGCTAGGTTTTAATACCTATACTGAACGCTCACTTGCCACCAAAATGGCAGAAAATCCACAACAAGTATTAGATTTCTTAAATAACCTTGCAGATCGTTCAAAAGCACAAGGCGAGAAAGAATTAGCAGAACTCAAAGCTTATTGTGAAAAAGAATTTGGCATAACGGAACTTACCCCTTGGGATATCAGTTTCTACTCTAAAAAACAAAAACAACATTTATATGCGATCAATGATGAAGAACTTCGTCCTTATTTCCCTGAAGATCGCGTTATTTCGGGCTTATTTGAATTAATTAAACGTATTTTTAATATTCGTGCAGTTGAACGTTTTGGCGTAGATACTTGGCATAAAGATGTGCGTTTCTTTGATTTAATTGATGAAACGGGAGAAGTACGCGGCAGTTTCTATCTCGATCTTTATGCGCGCGAAAATAAACGTGGCGGCGCATGGATGGATGATTGTATCGGCAGAAAACGCAATGCTGACGGTTCAATTCAAAAACCTGTTGCCTATTTAACCTGTAACTTCAATGCACCTATTGGTGATAAACCTGCGCTATTCACCCATGATGAAGTCACCACTCTCTTCCATGAGTTTGGTCACGGCATTCACCATATGCTCACTAAAGTTGATGTGCCAGATGTTGCGGGTATCAATGGGGTTCCTTGGGATGCGGTAGAGCTTCCAAGTCAATTTATGGAAAACTGGTGTTGGGAAAAAGAAGCGCTTGATTTTATTTCTGGTCACTTTGAAACGCACGAACCATTGCCAGAAGAAAAATTAAATCAACTTCTCAAAGCGAAAAACTATCAAGCGGCAATGTTTGTGTTACGTCAGCTTGAATTTGGCTTGTTTGATTTTACCCTTCATCATACTTTTAAAGTGGGTAAAGCTAACCAAGTCCTTGATACCTTAAAAGCGGTGAAAGATAAAGTTGCCGTGATTAAAGGTGTTGAATGGGCAAGAGCGCCACATAGTTTTAGCCATATCTTTGCTGGCGGTTATGCGGCAGGTTATTACAGCTATTTATGGGCTGAAGTGTTATCTGCAGATGCCTTCTCTCGCTTTGAAGAAGAAGGGATTTTCAATCCGGTTACGGGTAAATCCTTCTTGGATGAAATTCTCACTCGCGGCGGCTCTGAAGAACCAATGGTATTATTCAAACGCTTCCGTGGACGTGAACCTCAACTAGACGCATTGCTTCGCCATAAAGGCATTGCGAACTAATAACTAAAAAAGAG
>CAJMPC010000178.1:0-3209 GCA_905215245.1 uncultured bacterium
CTTGCTGACCAAACCAATGCTCACCAGTTGCAACTTTATCGACATCTAAGTGCGGGCGATTTTGAGCCACAAATTGTTTAAATAATTGATGGGTTTCCTCAAGTTCTGCTTGGAATTTCTGTTTTCCTTTTTCGGTATTCTCACCTAACACTGTGACTGTACGTTTAAACTCCCCGGCTGTCATCACATCAACATCAACATCATGTTTTTTTAATAAACGATGAATATTAGGGATTTGTGCAACCACACCAATAGAACCGATAATCGCAAAAGGCGCAGAAACAATTTTATCTGCCACACAAGCCATCATATACCCACCACTTGCAGCGACCTTATCTACTGCAACCGTTAATTTAATCCCTTTTTGTTTTAAGCGAGCTAACTGTGAAGCAGCTAAGCCATAACCATGAACAACACCACCAGGACTTTCTAAACGTAGTAAGACTTCATCATCGGCTTTTGCCACATTAATAATCGCCGAAATTTCCTCTCTAAGCGCGATCGTTTCTGATGCAGAAATATCACCCTTAAAATCGAGCACGTAAACACAAGGTTTAGGTGCTGCTTTCTCACCGTTTTTTAATTTTGCTTTTAAAGCCTTTGCTTCTTGTTTTTTGGCTTTCTTCTCTGTTTTTTCCGCTTGTTTAAGCTCTTCTTCTGAAAGTTGGAAGTCCCGTAAATGCTTAACTGTTTCCTTAAATTCTTCAGAAAGATCTGTCACAACTAATTCACCATGATGTGCCGCATTACGTTGCTTTGCAGAAATAATCATTGCCACGATAGCTGCGATTACAAGTAAAATCGTTAAAATCTCCAAAATAAAAATGCCATAGCCGGTCAAAATATCAGACCACATAGTTTTCTCCTAAAATAAAGTGAAGGCATTATTTTACTGTGCAAGCCTGATTTACACTAACTTTTTATGGAAAATTTTGCGATTTAAGGTAAACTAACACGGTTTTATTGCCTAATTTATAATGAATTACAGAGGTTTATATGTCTAAAGTTGCATCTATTGTTGATGTGTTACAAGGTAAAGTCGCTATTGGCGAAAAAGTTACCGTACGTGGCTGGGTTCGTACCCGTCGTGATTCTAAAGCAGGTCTTTCCTTCCTCGCTATTTATGACGGCTCTTGCTTTGATCCTATTCAAGTCATCGTCAATAACGATATTGAAAATTATGAAAGTGAAGTATTACGCTTAACAACGGGTTGCTCTGTTATCGTAACCGGTACCATTGTTGAGTCACCTGCTGAAGGTCAAGCTGTTGAACTTCAAGCAGAAAAAGTAGAAGTGACAGGGTTTGTAGAAGATCCTGATACTTATCCAATGGCAGCAAAACGTCACTCAATTGAATACTTACGTGAAGTGGCTCACTTACGCCCTCGTACCAATATTATCGGTGCCGTGGCGCGTGTTCGTCACTGCTTAGCACAAGCTATTCATCGTTTCTTCCATGAACAAGGTTTCTATTGGGTGGCTACCCCATTAATTACTGCATCAGATACTGAAGGTGCGGGTGAAATGTTCCGTGTTTCAACACTTGATTTAGAAAACCTTCCTCGTGGCCAAGATGGTAAAGTTGATTTCAGCCAAGACTTCTTCGGGAAAGAATCATTTTTAACGGTTTCTGGCCAATTAAACGGTGAGACTTACGCGTGTGCATTAAGCAAAATCTATACTTTCGGTCCAACATTTCGTGCTGAAAATTCAAATACAACTCGTCACCTTGCTGAATTCTGGATGGTTGAACCTGAAGTTGCGTTTGCAACGCTTGCTGACAATGCTAAATTAGCAGAAGACATGTTGAAATACGTTTTCCGCGCCGTGCTTGCTGAACGTAAAGATGACTTGAAATTCTTTGAAAAACATGTAGATAAAGATGTTATTACTCGTTTAGAAAACTTCGTAAATTCTGATTTTGCTCAAATCGACTATACCGATGCGATCGATGTATTATTAAAATCAGGTAAAAAATTCGAGTTTCCAGTATCTTGGGGTATTGATTTATCTTCTGAACATGAACGTTTCTTAGCGGAAGAATATTTCAAATCACCTGTTGTCGTGAAAAACTATCCGAAAGATATCAAAGCCTTCTATATGCGTTTAAATGACGATGGTAAAACCGTTGCGGCAATGGATGTTCTCGCCCCAGGAATTGGTGAAATCATCGGTGGTTCTCAACGTGAAGAACGTTTAGACGTATTAGATAAACGTATGGAAGAAATGGGCTTAAATCCTGAAGATTACTGGTGGTATCGTGATCTTCGTAAATATGGTACTGTACCACATTCAGGCTTTGGTCTTGGTTTTGAACGCTTAATCGTTTATGTAACTGGCGTACAAAATATTCGCGATGTGATTCCATTCCCTCGTGCACCAAGAAATGCAAATTTCTAAATATATTGTTTAAATTGACCGCACTTTCTTTAAAGTGCGGTTATCATTTTAGGCGATAATTTTATCCCCTATTTCATTTATTGTGCTTAAAACAAGCTTTTAGCACATCGTATTGAGGAAAGTAAAAATGGACAAAATTAAACAACTCTTTGCTAATAACTACAGTTGGGCGCAAAGAATGAAAGAAGAAAATTCCACCTATTTTAAAGAACTTGCCGATCACCAAACACCTCATTACCTCTGGATTGGCTGCTCAGATAGCCGTGTTCCAGCTGAAAAATTAACAAATCTTGAACCAGGTGAGTTATTTGTACATCGTAATGTAGCCAATCAAGTTATTCATACAGATTTTAACTGCCTTTCGGTTGTACAATATGCCGTTGATGTACTCAAAATTGAACATATTATTATTTGCGGCCACACAAATTGTGGCGGTATCAAAGCGGCTATGCAAGATCACGATCTAGGGCTAATCAATAACTGGTTGCTCCATATTCGTGATATTTGGTTTAAACATGGTCATCTATTAGGCAATCTTTCAGCAGAAAAACGCTCAGATATGCTCACTAAATTAAATGTGGCAGAACAAGTTTATAACCTTGGACGTACTTCTATTGTAAAAAGTGCTTGGGAACGTGGACAAAAACTCTCCCTACATGGCTGGGTATATGATGTAAATGATGGATTCTTAGTAGATCAAGGTGTTATTGCAACCAGTCGAGAAACCCTTGAAATCTCTTACCGTAATGCGATTGCTCGCCTATCTAGCCTCGCGGAAGAAGATATCCTGAAAAAAGAACTTCCAGAAA
>CAJMPC010000179.1:0-3205 GCA_905215245.1 uncultured bacterium
TTATCTATTCCGCGCGCCCAGGCACACCTGCAGCTGATATGCCAGATGATGTCACTGAAGAAGAGAAAAAACAACGTCTCTATCTTTTACAAGAGCGTATCAACCAACAAGCGGCACAATATAGCCGCCGTATGCTAGGCACGGAGCAACGTGTACTGGTAGAAGGGCCGTCTAAGAAAGATATTATGGAATTAACAGGACGTACTGAAAACAACCGTATTGTGAATTTCCAAGGCTCACCAGATATGATTGGTAAGTTTGTCGATATCAAGATTACCGATGTTTATACTAACTCTCTACGTGGCGATGTGGTACGTACTGAAGATCAAATGGGATTACGTATTGCACAATCACCGCAAGAAGTGATGAACCGTACTCGTAAAGAAGATGAATTAGGCGTAGGACGTTATCACGGCTAATCATTTAAGAATATAGGTAAGTAACCGTACGAAAGTGCGGTTATTTTTTTATGTGTTTTTTAGAAAATAGAGTAGGAAAGTCTTTATCCTAAATTTTAGGCATAAAAAAACACCCGTTAAGGTGCTGATTTAAAGTGGTGGGTCGTGAAGGATTCGAACCTTCGACCAACGGATTAAAAGTCCGCTGCTCTACCGACTGAGCTAACGACCCACATCATTTCGTAACAGGTGCGTATATTACCGATTTTATTTTCTGACGCAAGGAAAATCTGAAGAAATTGTGTTAATTGTGCGAATACTCGTCAATTTGTGCCAATATCTTAGAACAAATAAAAAAGGAGAGTATTTCTACTCTCCCTTTTTCTAAGAATCAAAATTCTCTAAAAATTAGTATGCTAACACTGCACGACGGTTTTTAGAGTATGCTGCTTCATCGTGACCTAACACTGCAGGTTTTTCTTCACCGTAAGAAACAGTTGATACTTTACCAGCGTCAACACCTTTACCAGCTAAGAAACCTTTAACTGCATCAGCACGACGTTGACCTAAAGCGATGTTGTACTCTGGAGTACCACGTTCGTCAGTGTTACCTTCAACAACAACTTTAGAAGCTGGAGTTGCATTTAAGTATGCAGCGTGAGCATCTAAGATTTGAACGTATTCACCTTCGATGTTGAATTTGTCGAAACCGAAGTAAACGGTGTTGTAACGTTGTTGAAGATCTTCAACAGAGTAACCACCGAAAGTTTGACCGTTGTTAGCACCGTTGCCTGCTGCATCGTTGTTTGATGAGCTACATGCTGCTAATGCAGCTACTGAACCAGCAACTAATAATGATTTAACAAATTTGTTCATTAGATTTCTCCTCAATGAGTTTTTTTATTTAGTCAAGTATGGAGACCAAGCTGGAAATTTCACTTGGCCATTACTTCCTGGAAGACTCGCTTTAAAGCGACCATCTGCAGAAACTAATTGTAACACCTTTCCTAACCCTTGTGTAGAGCTGTAAATAATCATGATACCGTTAGGAGAAATACTTGGGCTTTCACCTAAGAAAGATGTACTTAATACTTCAGAACTACCGCTGGTGAGATCTTGTTTCACCACGTTGTTATTACCGTTGATCATCACAAGTGTTTTACCATCACTACTGATTTGCGCACTACCGCGACCACCAACTGGTGATGCACCACCACCACTTGCGCTCATGCGATAAACTTGTGGTGAACCACCTCTATCTGAAGTAAAGAGAATTGAGCTACCATCTGGAGACCATGATGGTTCCGTATTATTACCCGCACCGCGAGTTAATTGAGTAGGTGTACCACCATTTGAGCCCATTACATAGATGTTTAATAAACCATCTTGTGAAGAAGCAAATGCGAGTTTAGAACCGTCTGGAGAGAACGCTGGCGCACCGTTATGTCCTGGGAAAGAAGCAACCACTTTACGAGAACCTGAACCTAAATCTTGTACAACAAGTTGAGATTTTTTATTCTCAAAAGATACGTAAGCTAAACGTTTACCATCTGGAGACCATGCTGGAGACATAATTGGTTGTGAGCTACGATTTACGATGAATTGATTGTAACCATCATAATCTGCTACACGAACTTCATAAGGTTGTGAACCACCATTTTTTTGCACTACGTAAGCAATACGTGTTCTGAATGCACCACGAATACCAGTTAATTTTTCAAATACTTCATCACTCACGGTATGTGCACCATAACGTAACCATTTATTTGTCACGGTATAGCTATTTTGCGCAAGTACTGCACCTGGCGTACCTGATGCACCCACAGTATCAACTAACTGATAAGAAATGTTATAACCGCTACCCGTTGAAGTCACTTGACCTACAACAACAGCATCAATACCTAAAGCTGTCCAAGCTTCTGGTTTCACTTCAGCTGCAGTTGTTGGTTGTTGTGGCATTTGGCTTACTGGAATTGGGTTAAATTTACCACTATTACGTAAGTCATCTGCAACAATTTGACCAATATTTTCAGGTGCAGAACCTGCGAAAGGAACAACAGCGATAGGACGAGCGCCATCAACACCTTCATCAATCACAATTCGAACTTCATCTTCTGCCATTGCTGTGCTTGCAAATGCAAACATCACCACAAATAGCCCCATAACACGTTTGATCAATTTCATTTAATCACCTTATTTTAACGTTGTTACTTTCCTAAAACCAATTATCGAGCATTGATATCAAAGTCGATAGTCGGCGCTTTATATTTCTCATAAATAGCATCAGATGGTGCTGCTGGAACTTTTTTCGTTCTCGCTACCGCACTTAATGCTGCAGTACAAATATCATCAGGTCCTGAAACGCGTTGGTAGCCTAAAATCGTACCATCTCGACCGAGTTGAATTTTAATGCTACAAACTTTACCGGCAAAACTTGGATCTTTTAAGAAACGGCGTTGAATTTCACGTTTAATGACACCTGCATATTGGTCACCAACTTTACCACCATCTCCAGCACCAAGTCCTGCACCACTACCTTGTGTACCACCTTTATTTGCATTACCACCTTTAGATGCACTACCACCACCGATGTCACCACCGTTCATGAAATCATCTAAAGCTGCTTGATCCGCTTTACGTTTTGCTGCATCTGCTTTGGCTTTCGCATCAGCCTTCGCTTTAGCTTCTGCATCCGCTTTAGCTTTTGCTTCTGCCTTGGCTTTTGCTTCAGCCTCTGCTTTCGCTTTGGCATCAGCCTCGGCTTTCGCTTTAGCCTTAGCATCTGCTTCTGCTTTAGCCTTGGCATC
>CAJMPC010000180.1:0-3198 GCA_905215245.1 uncultured bacterium
TTAAGCAGCACCAGCGTGGACGCTGGCGCTATCTCTCTTTATTAGCATAATCTGTTGACGCATGCTTCCCTGCGTGTGCCTAACTTCAATAAAAAATACCTCAAAAATCAACCGCACTTTACCCTTTCTATATTGCACAATCCCCAATTTCCGCTATCATATTCCCCTTCTCATTCACTCTACTCTCGGAACTTTATCGATGAATAAATTTAAAATAGCATTACTCACGGTGGCATTCGTAGGTTTGTTTGCTTGTACCACAACACAACAACCAAAGAAAACCGTTAAGACCCGATTCCTTAAAAATAATATTAGCCAAGCGGAATTAAACAATACGAAAGATTACAAACGTTATTACTATTCTTGCCGTAATTCAGAAACAGGTTCAAATTCTTATTTAACCACTTACTTCCCGCTTTCAAGAGAAAGCCGCATGAAAGACAATTTTGGTATTTATTTCCAATTAGACGGTGGAAAAGCGGTGCCGTTTGATCATGTGGAAAATCGCACCTTAAATGCACGCGGAAACCGCTTTGAAGTGATTTATCGCTCTTATGAGCCAATTGATGGAAGCCATGTGGATCTGATTGCGCGTGAGCATGATTCGGTGTATTACAAAAACAATCAAGGCATGAGAACAGCTTGGTTAAATTGTCGAGAAGGCTAATTCTCACTGAAAGTGCGGTCATTTTTAGACGCATTTTTCCAAACAAAAAAGCACGAGATTAAACCCATGCTTTTTCTTTTTTTATTTCAATTATGCTTTTGCTTGTGCGCGTTTCACGAAAATCACAGAAAGGGTGAATGCCACCACAAATGAAATCACCATACCGATGCTGTACATTGCAAGGCTATCCGGTTTGATCGATGGAATACCTAAGAAACCTGCTGCGCCTAATGCAATGGCTTTTACATTGAAGAACGCGATAAAGGCACTTGCTAAACCTGAACCAATCATCGCCGCAAAGAAAGCTTGACGATAGCGTAAGTTCACCCCAAACATCGCCGGTTCAGTAATCCCTAATAATGCAGAAATACCAGATGGCACCGCTAAACCGCGTACTTTTGGATCTTTTAATGCCACTGCCACACCTAAACAGGCCGCGCCTTGTGCGATATTTGACATTGCAGCGATTGGGAAAATAAAGGTACCGCCCGTATTTGCCATTTCAGCTAATAATTGTGTTTCAACTGCAATGAAGGTTTGGTGCATACCCGTGATAACGATTGGTGCATAGAATGCCCCAAAGATCGCGCCGCCCACGAAACCTAAGGTGTCATATAACCAAGTTAAACCTGATGCAATTAATGAACCTGCTTCACGACCAATTGGACCAATAACGGTAAACGCTAAGAAGCCCGCAATAAAGAGCGAGAATAATGGAGTAATGAGGTTATCTAAGTAAGACGGAACAAATTTACGGAAGGTTTTTTCTAAGGTTGCTAATACCCAAGCAGAAACTAATGTTGGGATAACCGTGCCTTGATAGCCGACTTTTTCAATTTCAAGACCGAATACATTCCAGTATTGGATTTTGCCTTGAGCAAGAGTTAATGCGTAGTTCCAACCGTCTGCTAATGCAGGGTGAACTAACAACATCCCAAGTGCAGCCCCTAAGAACGGGTTACCGCCGAATTTACGGGTGGCAGAGAAACCAAGTAATACCGGTAAGAATACAAATGGTGCATTCGCGATGGTATTAATGAAGTCCACCAAATCCGCAAGACCAGGGTGCATATCAATCACGCTTAATTCATCAACGAAGAAACCTTTCGCTGTAAGCATGGAGTGAATACCCATTAACAAACCGCCTGCTACGATTGCTGGAATGATTGGCACGAAAATATCTGCTAAGCCTTTCACCAAACGTTGCAATAAGTTTTGATTGCCTGACGCCGCTTCTGCCACTTCGGCTTTGCTCACATCGCCGATACCAAGCAATTTGGTAAGTTCAGCATGGACTTTATTCACTGTGCCAGAACCGAAGATAATTTGATATTGACCCGCGACAGCAAACTGCCCTTTCACGCCTTCAATGTTATCAATACCTTCTTTGTCCACTTTGCTTTCATCGTTTAACACAATACGTAAACGCGTTGCGCAATGTGCTGCGGTGGCGATGTTTTCTTTGCCGCCAAGTTTATCAATCACTTGTTGGGCGATTTGAGGGAAGTTCATAGTGCTCTCCTAATGGGTTTCTAAAGAAAAAGAAATTGACCGATTGTAACCAAAACGGGGGGTAATAACTAGTGATCAAAACAAATTTTAGGCGAAAAAAAACCGACTTGATTAAGTCGGTTTATAGTTGGTGCTCTGAGCGAGACTTGAACTCGCACGGCCTGCGGCCACTACCCCCTCAAGATAGCGTGTCTACCAATTCCACCACCAGAGCGTTTATTCTGTTTTTATTCCTTATTGCGGAATGTCATTATTTTTGTTTTCAACTGCTGGAGCAACTTGTTGTTGCTGTTGTTGAACTTGTTCAGCAGTTTGAGATAAATCGTCAAACGAACCTTTTTGTACGTTGCCACGGTGAGAGTTAATGTTACCTAACACTAAAGCAATCACAAAAAAGCCAGTTGCTAAGATTGCACTGGTACGAGTTAAAAAGTTACCTGCACCTGCAGAACCAAACATCGTACCTGATGCACCGCCACCAAATGACGCACCTGCGTTCGCGCCTTTACCTTGTTGAATAAGGATAAAGCCGATTAAGGCGATACAAATTAATACATAAACAAATAATAAAATATTGTACATTATTCTTTCTTCTCTAAATTGCGATTTCGCAAGAAAACTGGGAGCAAATGTTATATAAAATTCACGTTTTTCGCAAGCGCTTTCCCATTTTTTTTACTTAATTGTATTAAGTTTAATCAATTTTCAGCGTTTAAATCTTCCGATTTTTTGACCGCTCTTTTTCGTTTCGTTGCTGGTGTGCTTAAACCTTTTGAAATCTGACTTAAACGACGTAATGCAGTGAAATCAACAAAACGCACTAAATCCGGCAGCATTTGATTGAGTGTAAACATAAATTGCTGATAACTCGCCTGTTTTTGGCTGATATCCGTTAATTGCGCTTCCCAATGTGCCGTCATATCAGGCTGTGTGGCAATATCCGGCAAAGCTGAAATGAGGATCCGACCCGTTTCTGTGCTGTGAATATTGCGTCCTTTTTTGGTCAAAAAGCCTCGTTT
>CAJMPC010000181.1:0-3193 GCA_905215245.1 uncultured bacterium
GCACGGCTTCGCTCTTCTAATTTGCGAAAAGTCAGCACTTGTCCCATATTGATATAAGCAGGACGGTCTGGATGCTCACGAATTGCTTTATCTAAAATATCGAGAATTGAATCATATTTTGAGGTATCCAGCGTGATGGGTGAACCTTCTGGATAATTTTGAAACCAAACTTTTTCCATTTTTTATCCTTATTCTTTGGAAAATTTTCTTAATTTTATCATTTAGTTAATAGAGATAATAGCGAATTTCAGGCTCGCCATACCAATAATATGGTCGTCGACCAAAAAAGCCCCAATCATCCCACATATCATCTGGATAATAATAGCTTTGAGAAAGCTTCCAGACACGATAGTGATTGGTTTGAATTACAGGGTAAGTGTAGCTTGCCTGATCAACCTTGCCTTGTTCTGTTTTCAATAAGGTGCCGCCAATTGTAATAAATTGGTCTTTTAAACTTTCAGGCTCAACAAAACCATCAAGATAAGTAATAAAACGTCCATTAGGTTGTTCATCAATCATGGGTTTTGCAGAGGTTGAGTAAACTGGATAGCTTAATACTTCAATTTTAGTTTTATTCGGCTGGGCTTGTGCTGTTAATACTTTTCCGCCTAAACGAATTGATTTGCACTGACAGCTATAATCACTCTGTTGAATTGAAGATAATGATTTTAAAGTAAACTGTTCTTTTTCCAGTCCTTTCGGTGCATTAACACATCCCACTAATGTGGTCGAAAGTGCGGTCAAAACTAAGATCGTTTTTTTATTCATCTTCAACTCCTTTTTGAAAATTATTCACGCCCAGGTAATTTTTTCCAAGTCACTTCATTACGCAAATAAACCGGTTCAATTTCTAAGGCGGATATGACTTTATTCTGTGCATAATCTGTTAAAGCAAGTTCAAGCATATATTGTGCAGAAGGTAAAATAATATCACTCCCTCCTAAACCACTGTCTTTAAATTGAGGATACGCTGCCCAACCCGTTCCAACTCTGTATGCAGATAAATCTGAAAGCTGCTCAAGCACTTTTTCTGGTTGGCAAACTTGTTCTTCTATAACAGGATTCCATTGGAAAAACTCACCCAATTCTGACCGCACTTTTTCTCGTTTTACTTGAGAAAAATAAACTTCATTCATTCTCGCATCAATGGCTGCTGCAACATTTTCAGCTTGGTGTAATTCAAATGCAGCCTGAGCCATTGCTGTTAAATTTGATACCGCAATAACAGGTAAATCAGCACCAAATGCAAGCCCTTGAGCAATCCCTGCACCGACACGAACACCTGTAAAACTACCAGGTCCGCGTCCAAATGCTAACGCATCTACTTGCTTCAAATTAATACCTGAATTGGCAAGCAACTCATCAATCATTGGAAGAATACGTTTTGTGTGTGTACGTTGTGCTAATTCATCTAAATATGTTTTTTCGCCTTTATGCCAAAGTGCAACTGAACAGGCTTCTGTTGAAGTATCAAGCGCTAATAAAGTGATATTTTTCATTATTAATCCATTTTCTCATTTTGTAAGAATTGTACCACTTTGTTGAGATCTCGGGTACGGGTTGAATTAGGTAAACTTTTTAGAAAGGTTTCGCCGTAATTTCGCATAACAAGACGATTATCACAAATAATTACAGCACCACGATCAGTCACATCTCGAATTAGGCGTCCTACACCTTGTTTCAGCGTAATAACCGCTTCTGGGATCTGTATATCATTAAATGGATCGCCTCCTTGTAATCGGCAATCTTCAATGCGTGCTTTTAATAAAGGTTCATCTGGTGCAGTAAAAGGCAATTTATCAATAATGACTAAGGAAAGTGCATCACCACGGACATCCACGCCTTCCCAAAAGCTAGAAGTAGCAACTAGCACACTATGGGTTTCATGAATAAATTGTTCGAGTAATTTTGCTTTAGGCGTTTCACCTTGTAATAAGATAGAAAGCTCACTATTTTCTCTAAAATACTCTGCCAAGCCTCTCATCATTAAATAAGAAGTACAAAGCACAAAGCATCGCCCTTTATTCGCTTCAATGATAGGCAACAACATTTCACTAAGAGCTTGTAACGTATTATTTTGATTCGTTGCTGGTAAATAACGTGGCACGCAAAGTAGCGATTGATTAGGATAATCAAAAGGACTGTGAAGAATTTTTTGTTCTGCTTGCTCAATACCTAGTCGCTGACAGAAATGATTAAAAGTGCCGCCAACTTCAAGAGTCGCTGAAGTGAAAATCCAAGCTGCTTCTTTATCATTTAGCTGTTCACCAAATTTATCTGCGACAGTGAGTGGTGTAATATGCAAACCAAATTGTCGCCCCATACTTTCGTACCAGTAGCAATAACCGACTATAGCCGTATCACAAAGACGCATTAATTGATTTTTAATACCTTCAGTACGTTCAAAAATACTATCCAAAGTCTGAGAGCGACCTAATGCAATCTTGATAACTTCAGAAAGAAACTCAATTTTTTCTTGTAATAATTCAACCGATTTTTTGACCGCACTTTGTTTAAATAGCTCACGCCAATTTCCTCGCTGATTTCCTTCCCCAAGAAGAAGACGGAAATCTTGAATAACTTTAAGCAAGGTATCTGCAGTTGTGCCAAGCTGCGGCATATCTTTCAATTCTGTACGATAAACAATATTGATATCTTTACATAAATCAAATAGCTGGCGAGATGTTAATGATTGGCCAAAGTACTGGCTTGCTATATCGGGAAGTTGATGTGCTTCATCAAAAATAATAACTTCTGCATTAGGGATTAGCTCACCAAAGCCACTTTCTTTTACTGCTATATCAGCAAAGAAAAGATGATGATTTACTACGACAAGATCCGCATTTAGTGCTTTTTTACGAGCTTGTGCAACATAGCATTCAGCATAGTTAGGACAATCTGTTCCCAAACAACTTTCTGCCGTGCTCGTCAATTGAGGCAAAATTGGGCTATCTTCAGCCAATTCAATACATTCTGTCAAATCACCTGTTTTCGTCGCATTATTCCATTTTCTTACTTTACTTAAATCGGCTAAAACAGATTTATCTCCAAGCACTCCTTGAGCAATAACTTGATCCAGACGCTCCAAACATAAATAATTGGATCGCCCTTTCAATAACGCAATTTTTCCAGAATAATTTAAGGCTTTTTTTATGGCAGGTAGATCTCTTGAAAAGAGTTGATCTTGTAGATT
>CAJMPC010000182.1:0-3178 GCA_905215245.1 uncultured bacterium
CGATTAGAGTGAATCCTATATTAGGTGAGAGAAGATGATTATCGGAAATCCAGGGATATATGATAGTAAAGGGAATTTTAATAGCTTTGCTATTCAAATAGATAAGATTTTAGATATAGATAATTTTTCAGTAAATCTGTGTATTGATATGAATATTTACCCAACTCAATTGGCTTATAATAAAGCAAGTTATCTTATTGATTATTTTAATCCTAAATTGGAGATCTTCTCCAATATAAATGATGAGTTATTTTATTTGGATGATAGGGATTTAATGATTAATTTAATGGCAAAGGGATTTGGGTATATATATGCTATTGAGGAATTAATAAAAGACAATAAAATTGATTATCAAGAGTTTATAGATAATGAAGATATTTTTTTAGAAAAATTGAATCTAGTTAAACAGAGTGAAGTGGTAAACCCATATTTATGGGAGATAGACTACATGGAGTATGTAAACAAAGGGTTTTATCCTTTTGTAATAAATAGTTCTAGCGGTTTATCTAAAATAATAGTTGTTTTTAATAAGAATAGAAGTTATGACTTAGATTATATTGAGGATAGATTGTTGCTTTCTAATACAAGATCAAGTCAGAGTGTTGGTTTCTTTGATGAACGATTTTGGGGAGTTAAGGTGTCTTGTGTTAAGAGTGATGAGTTAAGCCTAATAATTAATAAGGTTTACTCTGTGTTGAGTGAGGCTTCTTAATAGAATGTAGACTAGGCATATGGTGCGGTCAAAAACACAAGCGATTTTGACCGCGCTTTTGTTTCCAAAGATGATTATTCTAAGTAAACCTTATAATTTTACATTCGCTTTTCTGTAGAAATATCACTATAGATAGCATAACAAGTCAAAGTGGTAAATTAGGTAATTGTTTAATGTATACTAGATCTAAAGGAACTAATATTATTGTTAATAAGGTAAATTGATATGAATAAACCAAAAGCTGTTTCAGTTAGAGTGAATAATGAATTCTTATTAGTGACCTCTACTATTAGAGGGATGATTGGAATGACAGATCCAGATCAAGATTTTATTTTTAATGAAGTTGATATTTCTGATTTAGATCTAGGAAGGTTAATTAAAGAAAAGCTTAATGAAAGTAAAGAAATTTCGTTCGAAGAGTTTCAGGCTATCTTTAATTCTGAAAAAATGAAAGGACTACAAAAAAATCTCGAAGAAGAGATGAAAAAACGCTATGGATATAAAAATAAAAAATCGATCTATAAGGATATGTCTTTTTTATCTTTAGAACAGGACGCTAGTTTTATAATTATAGCGCCACTTCACCAGGATTCTCTTGGTGGGTACTCAGGAATTTCACTTCCTGACAATTCACCATTAGAATTTAAATATGACAAGAGTATTTCGGATGAAGAATTAGGGAAAGCCATAAGACAAGCCCTGACGTATTGTACGAGTATTTATCGGTAATATATTTCCTCAAAATAAAAGTGCGGTCAAAAACACAAGTGATTTTGACCGCACTTATTATTAGAAGGAAGAATTATTCCGCGTCTTCTTTTGCCCATTCTAATGAGCGTTTAACGGCTTTTTTCCAACCTTTATAACGACGTTCACGTTTTTCTTCATCGTTATCTGGTGTGAAGGTACGTTCTACACGCGCTTTGTCGTGAAGTTCGTCTAAATCGTTCCAGAAACCAACGGCAAGACCTGCAAGGTAAGCTGCACCAAGTGCGGTTACTTCTTTCACCACTGGGCGTTCTACGTTCACATCTAAAATATCTGCTTGGAATTGCATTAAGAAGTTATTGTTGGTTGCGCCACCATCGACACGTAAATATTGTAAACGTTGACCTGAGTCAGATTGCATTGCTTCTAATACATCACGAGTTTGGTAAGCAATGGATTCAAGGGTTGCACGTACGATGTGGTTACGGTTAGAGCCACGGGAAAGACCGAAAATTGCACCGCGTGCATACGGATCCCAATAAGGCGCACCTAAACCGGTGAAGGCTGGAACAACATACACGCCATTGCTGTCTGGAACTTTTTGTGCGAAGTATTCAGAGTCGTGGCTATCATGAACGATTTTGAGTTCATCACGTAACCATTGGATTGAAGCGCCTGCAATAAATACAGAACCTTCAAGTGCGTATTCAGGTTCACCTTTAGCGTTACAAGCGATAGTGGTTAATAGACCATTGTTAGAGGTAATGGCTTTATCACCGGTGTGAAGCAACATAAAGCAGCCTGTACCATAGGTATTTTTCGCTTGGCCTGCGCGTGTGCATAGATGGCCGTAAAGTGCAGCTTGTTGGTCGCCAGCGATACCTGCAACTGGAATACGCACACCGCCTTTACCCCCGATGTTGGTTTGACCATACACTTCGGAAGAATTACGTACTTCAGGTAACATAGAGCGTGGAATATTTAATAATTCCAACATTTTGTCATCCCATTTTTTCGTATGGATGTTAAATAACATGGTACGGGAGGCGTTGGTGTAATCCGTTACGTGCACACGGCCTTGGGTTAATTTCCACACAAGCCAGGTATCTACGGTACCAAATAGAAGTTCACCTCGTTCCGCTTTTTCTCGCGCGCCTTCTACATTGTCTAAAATCCATTTCACTTTTGTACCCGAGAAATAGGGGTCCACCACTAAACCTGTGGTGTTGCGGATATATTCTTCATGGCCATCCGCTTTAAGTTTGTCTGTAATATCTGCAGTACGACGACATTGCCACACAATCGCGTTATAAACCGGTGTACCGGTTTCTTTTTCCCACACGATGGTGGTTTCACGTTGGTTAGTAATACCAATTGCCGCGATTTCGTCAGAGGTAATGCCTGCTTTTGCAACGACTTCGTTTAATGTTGAACTTTGTGTTGCCCAAATTTCCATTGGATTATGTTCCACCCAGCCTGCGCGTGGATAAATTTGTGTAAATTCACGTTGGGCGATTTCGACAACATTCGCATTGTGATCTAATAATACTGCACGAGAGCTTGTGGTACCTTGGTCCAACGCGATGATGTATTTTTTGTCTGTCATGGTTCTATTCCTTAGAGTGCTCGGCACTCTCATTAAATGAATGAAGAAATTTTGAGCTTAAACGAACAAATTGCGAACCTAACTTAATTGAATTCGAATCTAATTGGAACAAGCAATGTTGGGTTTTGTGATTAGCATCACAGATTTTTCTC
>CAJMPC010000183.1:0-3063 GCA_905215245.1 uncultured bacterium
TGTTTTTGCGAAAAAATTTCAGGTTCATGTAAGCGTACTCGTAAATACCAAGCAACAAATGCAGGGAAGATACCAACAACGAACATGCCGCGCCAGCCGATATGTGGAAGTAACACAGGGGTGAGTAACGCAGCCGCTAACACACCGACTTGCCAACCTAACGCCACATAAGACGCCGCTTTTGCACGGTGTTTTGCAGGCCACGCTTCAATGGCTAATGCCATTCCGATACCAAATTCACCGCCCAAACCGATACCGGCAATAGTGCGATAAATTAATAAATCCCAATAGCCTTGTGCGATTGCACATAAACCGGTAAATACAGCGAAAAGGACGATTGTCCAAGTCAACACGCGTACTCGCCCATAACGATCGCTTAATGCACCAAATACAATACCGCCCACCACGGCACCAATAAGCGTCCAAGTGACTAATGAGCCAGATTGTGCGGGGGTTAAATTAAGATCGGCCGAAATGGCACTAAGCATAAATCCAAGAATAAGAAGATCGAATCCATCCATCGCGTAGCCGACAGCTGATCCAATCAAGGCTTTCCAGCCATATTGATTGACGTTTGTCATGATTGAGGTCCCTTTTGCTACTCACGGGTAGCGTTTAAAGTGAAATGATGAGGAAAGAAATTTTCCGATACGTAGTTTAGAGAAATTGATGGAATTTTGCAAGAATGAGAAAAGCAAAGTGCGGTTGATTTTATTCAAGTTTTTATTTTTTCAATAAAATTCGAATTAATAAGGCAATGGCTGCCGCATCATCCACTAAACCTAATGGGCCAAGCACCGCTTCAGGCAAAATATCAATGGGACTGAACAAATAAATCAGAATGATGGCGATTTTAATTAACTTCGTTTTATTCATAGTCATTGGACGAAAAGAAAAAGATCAGGTAAATTCTACAACTTATCCGAATGGTGAATCATCACAAAACGTTCCCAAAGCTGCTCTTCGCTTTCTTGGTGCTCAGGATCTGGCTTGATGCAGTTTGTAATCGGGCAAACTTTTTGGCAAGTTGGCGTGTCATAATGACCAACACATTCCGTACAAAGTACAGGATCGATCACATAGATCTCCTCGCCGATTGAAATTGCTTCATTCGGGCATTCGGGGAGACACATATCGCAGTTTGTGCATTTGTTTGTGATCAGTAACGCCATACCATTCCTTTATATGAGAAAGCGGCGAATTATAGCCGACAAAAGCAAAATTGACAAAATTTAAACAGGATTTTTATGAAAAAACAGGTTTCCACTCTTTCCCTTATTGCCCTTGCCGCATTTAGCATTTGGCAATATTTCACTGAACACAAAAAAGACACCAAACCCACCCCAACAACCACACAACAAAGCCAAAGTGCGGTCAAAAATACCAACGATTTTGGAAATTATGATGTCATCATGCGCGATGATGCCATTGGACAAAATAAAAATGCCCCTGTTGATTACTATATGTTGGCCTTATCTTGGTCGCCTGCATTCTGTGAAAAACAACGTGCGCAATATGGCAATAATTTACCTGATTCAGCGCAATATCAATGTAGTACAAAAAATCAATTTGGCTGGGTAGTGCATGGCTTATGGCCACAAAATGCGAATGCACGTTCTGTTACGGATCACCCACGTTTTTGTAAGGGTGATTTAGCGCCACTTCCAATTGAAACGCTCGAGCCTTACCTTTCAATCTCGCCAGGCGCAAAATTGTTGCAAGGCGAATGGGAAAAACACGGCAGTTGTGCTTTTGATTCAGCGGAAGCTTATTTCAAACAAGAGAAAGCATTATTTGAATCGCTTTCCTTGCCAAACGAACAATTAAGCCGTAAAGAATTATTTCAATGGATGAAGCAACATAATCCGCAATTAAAAGGCGCTTATTTAGGGGCGAGCCATAATGAACTATTCATTTGTTACAATCGCCAGTGGGAAGTAATCGATTGCCAAAAATAAGTGGAATTCGCTTTTTTATTTGATCTACATCGTTACAACCTAGTCAGAACTAGGTATAATGTCCCTGTTTAATTTTAACTAACCCAAGAGGAAAGCTTATGTCAGTAATCAAAATGACCGACTTAGATTTAAAAGGTAAACGTGTATTTATTCGCGCGGACTTAAACGTACCAGTAAAAGATGGCAAAGTGACATCTGATGCGCGTATTCGTGCGACTATCCCGACGTTAAAACTGGCTTTAGAGAAAGGCGCAAAAGTGATGGTTACCTCTCACTTAGGTCGTCCAACTGAAGGTGAATTCAAACCTGAAGACTCTTTACAACCGGTTGTTGATTACTTAAAAGACGCAGGTTTCAATGTGCGTTTAGTACAAGACTACTTAAACGGTGTGGATGTTAAAGAAGGCGAAATCGTTGTTTTAGAAAACGTACGTGTAAACAAAGGTGAGAAGAAAAACGATCCTGAATTAGGTAAAAAATATGCCGCACTTTGCGATGTATTCGTGATGGATGCATTCGGTACGGCTCACCGTGCGCAAGCATCAACTTACGGCGTAGCAGAGTTTGCACCAGTTGCCTGTGCAGGTCCATTACTTGCAGCAGAATTAGATGCGTTAGGCAAAGCATTAAAAGAGCCTGCTCGTCCGATGGTCGCGATTGTAGGCGGTTCTAAAGTTTCCACTAAATTAGAAGTATTAAACTCTCTTTCAAAAATTGCTGACCAAATTATCGTAGGCGGTGGTATTGCAAATACGTTCATTGCAGCAGCGGGCCACAATGTGGGTAAATCGTTATATGAAGCAGACTTAATCCCTGTAGCAAAAGAATTAGCAGCAAGCACGGATATCCCAGTTCCAGTTGATGTACGTGTTGGTACTGAATTCTCTGAAACTGCACCTGCAACAGAAAAATCAGTGACTGAAGTAAAAGATGACGAATCTATCTTCGATATTGGTGACAAATCTGCTGAACAATTAGCTGAAATCATCAAAAATGCAAAAACCGTTTTATGGAATGGTCCAGTTGGCGTGTTTGAATTCCCTAACTTCCGTAAAGGGACTGAAATCATTTCTCACGCGATTGCAAACAGCGATGCATTCTCTAT
>CAJMPC010000184.1:0-3035 GCA_905215245.1 uncultured bacterium
CCCCGACACAATGAAAAGCTATCAAAGCAATTATCTATTCGCCTTTATAACCGCTTGCTACAATATAAACTTCGCGAGAACGCCCACGAGAGGCCTCTGGCTTACGTACTTTTACGACACTAAAGAGTGAACGAATTTCACGCAAATACTCATCGAAGCCTTCTCCCTGGAATACTTTGACCACAAAACTGCCTTTTTTCGCCAAAACTTGCTTACACATATCTAAAGCCAGTTCCACTAAATACATTGCTCGCGGAATATCAACCGATGGCATACCACTAAAATTCGGTGCCATATCGGACATCACTACATCAACTTTAGCTTCCCCAACACGTTCTAATAATGCATTCAACACGTTTTCATCACGGAAATCACCTTGTAAAAAATCAACGCCGACAATTGGATTCATGTCCAAAATATCGCACGCAATGACTCTTCCCTTTCCACCGATTTGGCTCACGACATATTGTGACCAACCACCTGGAGCAGCACCGAGATCCACTACGGTCATTCCCGGTTTAAACAATTTATCCGTTTGTTGAATCTCATCTAGTTTAAAGTAAGCACGAGAGCGTAATTTTTGCTTGTGTGCTTTCTGAACAAACGGATCTTTAAAATGTTCGTTTAGCCAACGAGAAGAACTCGCTGAACGTTTTTTCTTTCCCATAAACTCTATCTTTTGTACTATTTTTTGTAGTAGTTTCGTCTATATTTGGGTACAATCTGCCTAATTCAAGGCTAGACTTACCCAAAAGTGCTGAAAAACCAGATTTTTTCTGACCGCTCTTTTGGGTGACTCATTTTCATTTAAAGGATTCTTATGACAACCTTATCAACAAAACAAAAACAATTTTTAAAAGGACTCGCTCATCACCTTAGTCCTGTCGTCATGCTTGGCGGTAACGGCTTAACCGAAGGTGTATTAGCCGAAATCGATAATGCGTTAAATCATCACGAATTAATCAAAGTAAAAATTGCTGGCGCAGATCGCGAAACCAAACAATTAATCATTGATGCGATTGTTCGTGAAACCAAATCATCTAACGTTCAAACCATCGGACATATTTTGGTGCTTTATCGACCAAGCGAGGAAGGTAAAATCCAGCTGCCTCGTAAATAATTGTTATCCCCTCAATTTGAGGGGATGTTTTTTTAGATGTAATTTACTTCAATAATCTCGAACTCAACCGTTCCACCTGGTGTGGTAATATTTACGGTATCATCCAACTCTTTCCCTACCAAGCCGCGAGCAATCGGTGAATTCACAGAAATCAAACCTGATTTAATATCTGCCTCATCATCACCCACAATTTGGTAAGTCACTTCTTCATCAGTATCGGTATTCACTAATACAACTGTCGCACCAAAAATAACTTTTCCGTTATTTGGTAATTTAGTAACATCGATAACCTGACAATTTGCAAGTTTGCTTTCAATTTCTTGAATACGCCCTTCGCAAAAACCTTGTTGTTCACGCGCAGCGTGATATTCTGCATTTTCTTTTAAGTCACCATGCTCACGTGCTTCAGCAATCGCCTTGATAATTTCAGGGCGACGCTCATTCTTTAAGAAATCTAATTCTTGACGTAATAGCTCCGCACCGCGCACGGTCATTGGAATTTGTTTCATTCTTTTTCCTTGAAATTTGGTAAAAACAAAACCACGACAACGTCTTGCAACATTGCCGCAGTCAATGAAAAATAAAAAATGATTTACTCTATTGAGTTCGGAGCTTATTATTATTCGTCTTGAGAAAAATAGCAACCATAACAGAACTAAAAATGACTAAAAAATCTTCTATTTCGACCGCACTTAAAGCGGCACTTATCACACTCGGCTTTTCTTTTTCCTCTATGGCTGAAGTTAATGTGGCTTCTATCACCCAATACTTACCAGAAGGTGCTTCTGCCAGTATCATTGCCAAAAACCTCAATAAAGATCAAATTATCGCGGATTACAATGGCTCAACCTTTATGTTGCCAGCCAGTACGCAAAAAGTTTTCACAGCTGTCGCGGCTAAATTAGTATTAGGTGATGCCTTTCAATTTGAAACCTCACTTTTAAGTAACGGAAAAATTCAGAATAATGTTTTGGAAGGCGATCTTGTTGTGCAATTTACTGGTGATCCCGATCTGACTAGCGGACAACTTTATAGCCTATTAGCAAATTTAAAGAACCAAGGCATTCAGAAAATCAATGGTGATCTTATTTTAGATACCTCTGTATTTGCTAGCCATGATCGTGGGTTAGGTTGGATTTGGAACGATCTTACGATGTGCTTTAACTCCCCTCCAGCTGCAGCAAATATCGATAATAACTGTTTCTATGCCGAGCTAGATGCAAATCAACCTGTAGGTGAAACCGTCAAAATTAACGTTCCTGCTCAATTTCCTATTCAAGTTTTCGGACAAGTTTATATTGTGGATCAGCAAGAAGCCGGTTATTGCCAGCTAGATGTCGTTGTTCACGACAATAATCGCTATCAAGTAAAAGGCTGTATTGCACGCCAAACTAAACCATTTGGGCTTAGCTTCGCCGTGCAAGATCCAGATGCCTACGCTGCTGCCATTATCCAACGTCAATTAAAACGTCTTGGTATTGAATTTACCGGTCAGGTAAAACAACCTCAAAAACCACAGCAAGGACAAAAACTTGCACAGCATTTATCTAAACCGTTACCTGAGCTATTGAAAAAAATGATGAAAAAATCGGATAACCAAATTGCCGATGCCTTATTCAGAGCCGTAGCCTACAACTACTATAAACGCCCTGCTTCATTCCAATTAGGCACATTAGCAGTGAAATCCGTATTGCAAAAACAAGGCATTAAATTTGGTAACAGCATCCTAGCTGATGGTTCGGGTCTTTCTCGTCATAATTTAGTTGCACCGAAAACCATACTTTCAGTCTTGGAATACATCGCCAAAAACGAAGATAAATTACACTTAATGGAAACTTTCCCAATTGCAGGTGTGGATGGTACAATCAGTGGGCGTGGTAGCTTAATTAATCCACCACTGGTAAAAAACGTCATC
>CAJMPC010000185.1:0-3025 GCA_905215245.1 uncultured bacterium
TAAAAAACGACCGCACTTTGAAACTAATCTAAAGTGCGGTCCATTTTTTAGGTATTTTATTTCAATAATTCACGAAGGGCTGAACCGATTTCAGCAAGACTTCTCACTGTCTTCACGCCAGCTGCTTCAAGTGCAGCAATTTTGTCTTCTGCCGTTCCTTTTCCACCGCTGATAATCGCTCCTGCATGTCCCATACGCTTGCCTTTTGGTGCCGTTACACCTGCGATATAAGCCACCACAGGTTTTGTCACATGAGATTTAATGAATGTTGCCGCTTCTTCTTCCGCAGAGCCACCGATTTCACCAATCATCACGATAGCTTCAGTTTCAGGATCTTCTTGAAAACGTTTGAGAATATCAATGAAGTTGGATCCTGGGATAGGATCGCCGCCGATCCCTACGCAAGTGGATTGACCGAAATCTTCATCTGTTGTTTGTTTTACCGCTTCATAGGTTAAAGTACCTGAACGAGAAACAATCCCTACTCTACCTTTTTTATGGATATTACCGGGCATAATCCCAATCTTACATTCATCTGGTGTAATCACGCCCGGGCAATTAGGCCCGATCATCACCACACCTGTTTCATTTAATTTTTGTTTTACCAACAGCATATCCAATGTTGGGATGCCCTCTGTAATACAGACCACTAATTGAATACCTGCATCAATGGCTTCAAAAATCGCATCTTTACAAAATGGTGCAGGCACATAAATCATGGTTGCTGTAGCGCCCGTCGCTTTTACTGCTTCACGCACTGTATTAAATACCGGCAAACCTAAGTGTGTTGTTCCGCCTTTATTCGGTGAAATTCCACCGACTAACTTTGTGCCATAAGCCAATGCTTGCTCGCAGTGAAATGTCCCTTGCGCACCGGTGAAACCTTGGCAAATTACTTTTGTCTCTTTATTAATTAAAATCGCCATGATTATTCTCCTTTTGCTGCTTTCACTGCCGCTTGTGCAGCTTCCTGTAAAGTATGCGCTGCAATTAAATTTACACCACTTTCTGCTAAAATTGCTCTGCCTTGTGGAGCATTGGTTCCTTCTAATCGAACCACAACAGGCACTTTTACACCGACTTCTTGAATCGCCGCCACGACACCTTCAGCAATAAGATCACAGCGTACGATTCCACCAAAAATATTCACTAAGACCGATTTCACATTTTTATCCGTGAGAATAATTTTGAAGGCTTCAGCTACACGCTCTTTCGTTGCACCACCGCCAACATCAAGGAAGTTTGCCGGATTACCACCATATAATTTCACGATATCCATGGTTCCCATAGCAAGCCCGGCACCATTGACCATACAGCCGATATCCCCTTCCAAGGCAACATAGTTAAGCTGATATTTTTCTGCTTCTGCTTCACGTGCATCACTTTGACTTAAATCGCGTAAGGCTAATAAATCAGGATGTCGATAAAGTGAGTTATCATCAATGCCCACTTTTGCATCTACGCAAATTAAATTGCCTTCTTTCGTCACCACGAGTGGATTGACTTCAACTAAAGAAAAATCTTTTTCGATAAAAAGCTGAGCGAGTTTTACAAAAATCTCGGCAAATTGTTTATTTTGTTCGCCACTTAAACCGAGCTTAAAGGCTAATTCACGACCTTGATATGGCATTCCACCCACAAGAGGATCAATGGTCACTTTATGAATTAATTCAGGCGTTTCTCTTGCCACATTCTCTATGCTCATCCCCCCTGCTGAAGAAGCCATAAAAACCACTTTCTGCGAAGCACGATCAATCACTGCACCAAGGTAAAGTTCTTTCTCAATCTGGCAGGTTTCTTCAATATAAATGCTATTAACGGGTTGGCCTTTTTTATCAGTTTGGAAGGTGACTAAATGTTGGCCAAGCCATTTATCTGCAAAAGCACGCGCTTCTTCTGCATTATGCACGAGCTTCACACCACCGGCTTTTCCACGTCCACCCGCGTGAACTTGACATTTCGCTATCCAAACATCACCATTCAGCTGAAAGAGTGCCATTTCAGCTTCATCTTCCGTTTGGCACACGACACCCTCACTCACTGGCAGACCATATTGCTTAAAAAGCTGCTTAGCTTGGTACTCATGTAAATTCATATTTCCTTCCTATTTTTGATGTTGTTTAGCGAAACAAACAAAAATTTGACCGCACTTCTTACTTTATTTCAATACGGAAAAATAAAAAAGGCTTTTTCCCTGAAAAGAGAAAAAGCCTATATACTTAAATTTCTAATAATAAACGAGTTGGATCTTCTAATAAGTCTTTAATCGCCACTAAGAAACCGACTGATTCACGACCATCAATTAAGCGGTGGTCATAAGATAATGCCAAATACATCATCGGACGAATCACCACTTGACCATCTACAGCAACCGGGCGCTCTTTGATGGCGTGCATGCCTAAAATCGCACTTTGCGGTGGGTTGATAATTGGTGTAGACATTAAAGAACCAAATACGCCACCATTAGTAATGGTGAAGTTACCGCCTGTTAAATCTTCAACGGTTAATTTACCATCGCGGCCTTTTTCTGCTAGTGATTTAATTTGTTTCTCAATATCCGCCATGCTGAGTTTGTCGCAATTGCGTAATACTGGAGTCACTAAACCACGTGGGGTTGAAACGGCAATACTAATATCAAAATAGTTGTGATACACAATGTCATCACCGTCAATTGAAGCATTCACCTCTGGATAACGTTTTAATGCTTCAACTACGGCTTTAATGTAGAAAGACATAAAGCCTAAACGTACACCATGTTGTTTTTCAAATTTCTCGCCGTATGTTTTACGTAATTTCATAATCGGCTGCATATCCACTTCATTGAATGTCGTGAGCATTGCGGTGGTATTTTTTGCTTCCAATAAACGCTCAGCAATACGTTTACGTAAACGGGTCATTGGTACGCGTTTTTCTGAACGAGAGCTATATGCCACAGTGCTAATCGTATTTTGCTCTGTAGCCACATCTTGTTTCGCTTTTTGTGCATCACGTTTTGCCACTTCACGTGCAATATCTTCACGGGTAA
>CAJMPC010000186.1:0-2993 GCA_905215245.1 uncultured bacterium
TAAAGATGCACAAATTCAATCAGAAAGTCGTGTAAATGCTGTATCTTACAGTGGTCGCGTATTGTTAATTGGCCAAGTTCCTAATGGAACTGTAAAAGAAACCGCAACCAGTCTTGCAAAAGGCGTAGAAGGTGTAAACGACGTATACAATGAATTACGTGTTGGGCCCAAAATTACTTTTGGACAAATTACAAAAGACAGTTGGATTACGACGCAAATTAAATCTAAACTTTTCGTAGGCGATAATGTAAAAGCAACCGATGTGAAAGTGATCACCGAAAACGGTGAAGTATTCTTACTCGGAAATGTCACTCAATCACAAGGTGACTCAGCTGCAGAAATTGCAAGTAAAGTTACCGGTGTTCAAAAAGTTGTTAAAGTATTTAAATATTTGAATTAATTAATTTTTTAAGTCTTAAAGTGCGGTCAAAAACAAGATTATTTTTGACCGCACTTTTTTCTTTACAAAGATTTACAAAAAAGATCCTGCCTAAAAAAACATCACTTTAAAGATAAGTCATTTATTTTAAATGACTTATCTTTTGTCAATAATGTAAGTAAAAAATTTACCACTTGAATTCAATTTTAAAACACTCTATCTTGTGCATCGTTATTTTTCATAACACTATATCTTGTGTTTTATTCAATTCGTTTCTCTAGTAGGTTTATCTTCCATGAACAAAGGATTAATGGTTACAAAGCGCGATGGTACGCTTGAACAAATCAATTTAGACAAAATTCACCGTGTGATTACTTGGGCCGCTGAAGGCTTGGAAAACGTGTCTGTTTCTCAAGTTGAATTGCGTTCTCATATTCAATTTTATGAAGGCATTCGTACGTCTGATATTCATGAGACCATTATAAAAGCAGCAGCAGATCTAATCAGCAAAGATACCCCTGATTATCAATATCTTGCTGCACGTCTTGCGGTTTTCCATTTGCGTAAAAAGGCGTATGGCCATTTTGATCCGCCTCGTTTATATGATCATGTGAAAAAATTAGTGCGTATGGGCAAATATGATTCTGCACTTTTAGCTGACTATACTCGTGAAGAATGGGATGAAATGGATGGGTTTATTGATCACTGGCGTGATATGACCTTTTCTTATGCAGCAGTAAAACAATTAGAAGGGAAATACTTAGTTCAAAACCGTGTCACCGGTGAAATCTATGAATCTGCACAATTTCTTTATTTATTAGTTGCAGCGAGCTTATTCTCAAAATATCCACAAGAAACCCGTTTGGATTACATTCGTCGTTTCTACGATGCGACCTCAACCTTTAAGATTTCTTTACCTACGCCTATCATGGCGGGGGTTCGTACGCCTACACGTCAATTCAGCTCTTGTGTATTGATTGAATGTGGTGATAGCTTAGACTCTATCAACGCTACCTCTGCAGCAATCGTGAAATACGTTTCACAACGTGCAGGTATCGGGGTAAATGCAGGTGCAATTCGTGCATTGGGTAGCCCTATTCGTGGTGGCGAAGCATTCCACACTGGCTGTATTCCATTCTATAAACACTTCCAAAGTGCCGTCAAATCTTGTTCACAAGGTGGCGTACGTGGTGGTGCTGCGACAGTTTACTACCCGATTTGGCATTTAGAAGTTGAAAGCTTATTAGTATTGAAAAATAACCGTGGTGTGGAAGATAACCGTGTTCGTCACATGGACTACGGTGTACAGTTAAACAAATTAATGTATCAACGCTTAATTAAAGGCGCAGATATTACTTTATTCAGCCCTTCAGACGTACCAGGGCTTTATGAAGCCTTCTTTGCAGATCAAGATAAATTTGAAGAACTTTACGTGAAATACGAACAGGATCCAAATATCCGCAAACGTTCTGTAAAAGCCGTTGAGTTATTCTCTTTATTAATGCAAGAACGTGCATCAACCGGTCGTATTTATATCCAAAACGTGGATCACTGTAATACTCACTCACCGTTTGATCCGCTTGTTGCACCGGTGCGTCAATCTAACTTATGTTTAGAAATTGCATTACCAACTAAACCATTACAACATTTCCATGATGAAAATGGTGAGATTGCCCTTTGTACACTTTCAGCGTTCAACTTGGGTAAATTAGATGATTTAGATGAGTTAGATAACTTAGCGGATCTTGCAGTACGTGCATTAGATGCATTACTTGATTACCAAGACTACCCTGTTCCAGCGGCGAAACGCTCTTCATTAGGTCGTCGTTCACTTGGTATCGGTGTAATTAACTATGCATATTACTTAGCGAAAAATGGTGTGCGTTATTCTGATGGTTCAGCAAACGATTTAACTCACCGTACATTTGAAGCAATTCAATACTATCTATTGAAAGCCTCCATGAACTTAGCGAAAGAATTAGGTGCATGCGAATACTTCAATGAAACCAATTACGCGAAAGGTATTTTGCCAATCGATACCTATAAGAAAGATATCGATAGCTTAACGCAAGAACCATTGCATTATGATTGGGAAACGTTACGTCAAGAAATCAAAGAATTCGGTTTACGTAACTCAACCTTAACCGCATTAATGCCGTCAGAAACCTCTTCACAGATTTCTAACGCAACAAATGGTATCGAGCCGCCACGTGGTCATGTAAGTATTAAAGCGTCAAAAGATGGTATCTTAAGACAAGTTGTACCGGATTATGAAAACTTAAGCGACAACTACGAGTTACTTTGGGATATTCCAAGCAATGATGGTTACTTACACTTAGTGGGCATCATGCAAAAATTCGTAGACCAAGCGATCTCTGCAAATACCAATTACGATCCAAAACGTTTTGAAGACGGTAAAGTGCCGATGAAAGTGTTGTTAAAAGATCTTTTAACCGCTTACAAATACGGCTTAAAAACCCTCTACTATCAAAACACCCGTGATGGTGCTGAAGACAGCCAAGAAGATTTAGATGACGGCTGTGCAGGTGGGGCATGTAAGATTTAGTTTTAAGGATATATAACATGATAATTTCATTATCTTTTAGCTCTAAAT
>CAJMPC010000187.1:0-2944 GCA_905215245.1 uncultured bacterium
GGTTACGGTGACTCACCGTTTCACCAAAGATTTAGAGCATCATATCCGTCAGGCTGATGTTTTAGTCGTGGCTGTGGGCAAGCCTCGTTTTATTCCTGGCGATTGGATCAAAGAAGGGGCAACGGTCATTGATGTGGGCATTAACCGTATCAATGGTAAATTAGTGGGCGATGTGGAATATGATGTGGCGATACAAAGAGCGGCTTATATTACGCCAGTACCGGGTGGAGTAGGGCCAATGACGGTTGCCATGCTGATGTTTAATACACTTTATGCTTATGAGCATAACAACCAACTATTTTAAGAAATAAAAAAGTGCGGTTAAATTTGACCGCACTTTTTGTATTAATGTAATTTCAATCTTGGTTTTAAATAGTGGTTAAGTTTATCCACTAAAATAATCAAGCCAATCTTAATACATCCATGCAAAGCATGTTGATGCATACGATATAAAGACACATACGCAAACTGTGCAAATTTACCTTGAACTGTTAATGGATTTTTCCCAAATTTATTTGAAATGCTACCCAATGCGGTAAAGCTTGAAAGAGAAACCAAGGTTCCTTTATCGTTGTATTTAAAGGCTTTTAATGGTTTTTGCTCAAAAAGTGCAAAGATATTTTTTGCACAAGCTTTTGCCATTTGGTGTGCTGCTTGTGCTCTTGGCGGGACTAATTTACCGTTTGGTTGCATTAATGCCGCACAGTCACCAATGGCAAAAATACTGTCATCCACCGTAGTTTGAAGGGTATCTTTTACCACTAATTGATTGATGCGGTTAAGCTCTAATCCATCGAATTGCTGTGTCACGGTTGAGGTGCGAACACCCGCCGCCCACACAATAAGATCCGCTTTGATTTCTTCGCCATCTTTGGTGATAAGTGTATTTGGTTGGGCTTCTGTGATCATCGTATTTAATTTCACGTTTGCCCCCATTTCTTGCAATTCATCTAATACCGCTGCAGATAAATTTTCAGGTAGAGCGGGCAATAATCGAGGCCCCGCTTCAACTAAGGTGACTTGCAAGCAAGAATTATCAATTTTGCCGTAACCATAAGAAGATAAGTCTTCAGTCGCATGATAAAGTTCTGCAGTTAATTCCACACCAGTTGCACCACCGCCAACAATCGCAATATTGACTTTGCTCTCATCGACTAATTTCTGTTTAAATTCTTCTTCACCAATATCATCTAATGCGCGGTTTTCAGAGAATTTAAGGAATAATTCCAACATTCTTTGTTGAAAACGAAGTGCTTGATCAGAGCTGTCTAAGAAAATACAGTTATCGGCGACACCTTTTGTATTGAAATCGTTCGATTTACTACCGATCGCAATTACTAAGTAATCATAAGGAATACGACGCGCAACCACGAGCATATCGCCTTCTTGCCCATAAACAGGGGCAAGCTCAACATATTTTTGTTCACGATTAATGCGTGTGATTGAGCCTTGCTCGAAGCTAAAATGATGATTTTTACCGTGAGCACGATAGCTCAGAGAATCCATACCATCATCCATCACACCTGTTGCAATTTCATGTAATAAGGGTTTCCACAAGTGGGTCGCATTGCGATCCACAAGCGTCACTTTAGCCTGTTTTTTGCGACCTAATTTGTCGCCTAAAAATGTCGCTAATTCAATGCCGCCAGCGCCACCGCCAACGATCACGACGTTTTTCATAAAGTACTCCTAAAAGCAAAATTGTTAAAAATGTTAAACTAATGTAATGATAGCATAACAAATAAAAAGACGAAAAAATTTAATGGAAATGACCGCGCTTTATTGATGGCAGCGATCATAAAGCGGTTGCAATTGTTGAATGGTTTTTGTGATAAATGAAACGGGATCAATTTGATGAAGTTCAGCTTTTTCAATGCTTTTCCCAATGCACCAAAAATCCTCATCTGAACGCAATAGAAGATCTTTTTCAGAAATGCTCTTCACTTGGCGAAAATCATCATATTCGCTTTCATCTTCTCGCCAAATATCAAAATCGGCAAATTGTTTGAAATCAAATTGATCAAGCCACTGATTATATTGTTGCACATTAATTTGTGAGCGATCTGCACGATAGCAATGCCAATCTAAACACACTCTTAATCGACGACGGTTGAGTAATACTGAAAAGATTGCTGCAGAATTTTGATTAAACTCGTATTTAAAATAAGCGAAGAAATGCGCTCGCACCTGCCAGCCATTGGTCCAACTTTCGATATGCGGCTTCGCAAAAGGCATGCCAAGTTGCTTCGCCACTTCTTGAATAATCGCTTTCCAGTTATCCCAATGTAATTTGTAATCAGCTTTAATTGCCGGAATATCTTCTGGACAGAATTTTTTCATTTGGGCGAATTGATAGAAAGGAATATTGAATAGTTCACAAGATTCAGCCGTAAGCGAGAGCATAGCGTTTCCTTAAAAATCACTGTAATTTTTGACCGCACTTTGCGTGAAGAACTGTTTGTCTTCCCAGCGCAACATAGTCATTCGATTATTCCACACACATCCTGTATCCAAGGCATAAATACCTGGTGGAGTAGGCTCATCCACTAAACTTGCCCAATGCCCAAAGACAATGGGAATTTGTTTATAAAGTGGATTATCTAAATTAAACCAAGGCGTGAGCTCCGCTGGTGCATCTTTTAAAGGGGATTTACAGGCAAAATCAAAGCGATGATCCAAATAGCAAAAACGCATTCGAGTGAACGCATTAATAATATAACGATGACGTGCTAAGCCCTGTAAATCAGGCGACCAGCGATCAGGTTGTTCGGAATACATATTTTCAATGAGATAATGAAAGTCACCGTCTTGTAAAATTTGTTCCACTTCAGCCGCACAAGATTTCGCAGTTTCTAAATCCCAATCAGGCGAAATGCCTGCATGCGCCATCAGGAAGTTTAATTCTTCATTATGCACAAGTAAGGGTTGATGGCGTAACCAGTCA
>CAJMPC010000188.1:0-2899 GCA_905215245.1 uncultured bacterium
TTATAAATAATTTCAAAGTGCGGTTAATTTTGACCGCACTTTTTGTTTAAGGAGAATAACGGATGAAAAAATTACTCGCGGTGATTTTTGCCTTGTTACCTGTTTTGGCCTTTGCAGCATCGCCAAATCACTCGGCAAAATCAACTCAAACCAAGTCAGTGAAAACGGCAGTTAAAAAAGTGGAAGCCAAGAAAGCAACCACACCTAAAGCCGTAGCCAAAACAGCTAATAAAAAAGCGGATGCCAAAAAAGCAGAAGCGAAAAAGCCCGCTAAAATTGTGGAAGCGAAAAAAGCGGTAACAAAAAAAGAAAAAATAAAAAATAAAACGACAAATAAAGCCGCTAAAGCAGAGCCGACAAAAACGAAAGGCAAACAGCCAGTAGAAAAAACTAAGCAAACTGCAGTAAAAGATAAAAAGACGGTAGTGAAAAGCAAACAAAGTGCAGTTAAAGAATCCGCTAAACCTGAAAAAGTAATTGCTAAAAAAACATCAGCGGTTAAAACAGAAGTGAAGAAAGCGGAACCCAAAGCCGTTGAAAAAGCGACTGAAAATAGCGTGGAAACTGTTGCTCAGAAAACAGCGAATACTGTGACAAAATCCGTCGTCGTACCAAGATGTAATGATTCAAAAGTTTTTGCGGTATTATCTGATGCCTTCAAAAAACAAGGCGCTGCTACTAACACCCAAATGACAGTGAAACAAATCACGCAAGCCCATGAAACGCAATCTTATCCACAGCAAGGCATTCGCAGCTGTAATGCGATAGTGGAAACCAACGGCGTTAAATATGTTACCGATTACAGCATTATCTTGAATGATAAAGGTTTCTTCGTGCAAGTTGAAAACGCACAACCCGCTCAACGTTTCTAATCTTAATGTGCGTTGTTCAAATGAAGTTGTTTGAATAACGCACGCATTTCTTCTTCATTCAAACAGCGATATTCACCATTACCCAATCCATCAAGTGTTAAATGGCTCATTTGATAACGGATGAGACGCAATGTCGGAAAGCCGATATGTGCCGTCATTCTACGTACTTGTCGATTACGCCCTTCACTAATTTTAATTTCTAACCAGCTCGTTGGAATACTTTGACGTTCACGAATAGGTGGCTTGCGAGGCCAAAGAAAATCTGGTTCTGAAATCAACCGCACTTTTGCTGGCTTCGTCATCCCATCTTTCAATTCAACGCCTTGACGAAACTTGTCTAAGTCAGCCTCTTCAGGAATGCCTTCCACTTGCACAAAATACGTTTTTTCTGTTTTAAACTTAGGATCAGCCAAACGATGTTGCACTTCACCATTATTCGTTAAAATCAGTAACCCTTCGCTATCACGATCCAATCGCCCTGCCGCATACACATTAGGAATGGTAATAAAATCTTTTAATGTCGCTCGGCCATTTTCATCGGTGAATTGTGTCAGCACATCAAACGGTTTGTTAAATAAAACGATAATCGTCTGTTCTAATGTAAGTGGCTTTGCTTTAGGCTTAAATGAACGAGTGGATTTTGCCGTTCGTTTGGTTGTAAATGCGCGGGAAGGGAAGGGTTTCGACATATTATTTATTCAGTAAAAAGAAAAAAAGGGCGGATTTTAACCCGCCCTCTTATATTACCACTGATAGCGATAAACTGCTTGAATTGCATAAGGTTTATCGAAGTTTTTACCGTCAGCACGGCTTACTTCTAAACCAAAACGATGATTTGCAAATCCAGCATTTAAGCCGACCGCACTTTCAAAACGTCCGCGGCTGCTTGCAACATCAAGTGCGCTGTTTGTGTAATGAATTTTGCTGCTACGGTTTTTGCTAGTAATCGCATTGACTTCTGCATAAGGTTGTAAATTCCAACCATTACTTAATGCAAAGCCTTTGGCTACACGTAAACCAATTCGAGAATACACAGAAGATAAGCTATCTTCATTCTCTTGTGATGAAATATGTGTCCACGCTAATTGTGCTTGCGGGGTAATTGTCCAATCGTTCACAAGGCTAAAGCGTTTGCCTAATTCACTCGAAATAGTATAAGCGCTGTAATGGCGTTTTCTGTGAGATCTGAGTTAGCGTGTAAACGGCTGTATTTCACGATGTTATCTACATAAATACCGTTATCTGCAAGGTAAGCTGCATATAAGCCCACGCTGTTGCTTCTTACTTTACCATCACCGTAATAACCATTGAAATCAACGTTAGCTTGGCTACGGCCAACAAATCCACCAACACGGAGGTTATCTGTTACAGCAGCATCAGCGCCCACTTGTAAGCTATGTACGTTTTGTTTAAAGCCAGAAGTTTCACTCTCACCTGTCGAAAGTGCGGCTAATTTTTGTCGAGAATTCACATTACGAACCCATACATTACCTTTTTCACCGTTTTTCACTTCACCTAGACGTTGATGAATGCCACTTAAATCATTTTCCACTAAAAGCAATTGTGCTTGGCGAAGAGAAACTTGTGCATTCGCTAAGTCTGAGAGTAATGGTGTACTTGGTAGAACTGCAGGTGGTACTACTGGATTACTTGGCGTCACCACAGGCTTGCTTGGAGTCACCACAGGTTTACTTGGTGTAACGGGTGCAACAGGTGGAGTTGGGGTGACCGCATTTTTAGAATTCGCTAATACCCAATTATTTCCCTCTTTTGTTAGGAAATATTGGTAAGCCCCTAAATCTACACGATTATTCGGGTTAGTTAAGCTAAATGCAGCGTTACCACCATTGGTTTCGACAAGTGTCACTTTTCCGTTAGCAACATTTGCACCTTGGTTAGTTACACCAATTTTATGATTACCTTCAGCAGTGCCTTTAACAACGATTTTATCGCTTTTGTTTTCAGCGATATTCGTGTTTAGATTGAATGTGCCTGATCCAGTGAGATTGCCACGAACAATGATACCT
>CAJMPC010000189.1:0-2895 GCA_905215245.1 uncultured bacterium
ATGCAAAAGTAGTAGGTTTTTTTGAAATATGCAATATCTTTGCAAAAAAAATATTAGGAATGGACAAAATAATAGGATTGGGCAACGCCCTGGTAGACGTACTCGCAACCCTGAAGGATGATACTCTTTTGGATGAAATGGGTTTACCCAAAGGAAGCATGCAGCTCATCGATGACGCTAAGTTACAGCAGATTAACACAAAATTTTCACAGATGAAAACCCACTTGGCAACAGGCGGATCGGCAGGAAATGCCATACTTGGACTCGCTTGTCTGGGTGCCGGAACAGGTTTTATCGGAAAAGTAGGAAATGATTTTTTTGGAAAACATTAGCAACCAAAAGCCGTAGGCAAAGGCGCATAATGAAACGATAAGCATTGGAATGCGTAAATAGTCATATTCACCCAAGCCAATCAACCAGGTGGATGACACGCCAAATACTAAATAGATTAAAGGTGCAATACAGCACAAGGTTGATGCCACCGCAGCACTTAGTGCGGTGGCAATCGCAACCCAAAAAGATTTATTAGAGCTTTTTAGAGACGTAGTCATATTTAAATTCTTTCGGGTCAAAGGAATTTAACGGGTCACCACCCACTTCAGCGTACGGATAGCCAAAGTTGTTGAGTGGGGCAAGTTCTGGTTGTGGATATAAATCGAAGTCACGAGCATGGTTAAATCCTACCCAGTTAGCTTCCCAGTTACCGAATAGGTATTTAGCAACGGCTTGCGTATCCTTATCGTCAACCGATTTTTTCTCTGCTAAACGTATTTTTGCCACGTCTGCAGAATCAACAGGTACCCAGCCGAATCCTGCAAGATAGAATTCTGCACGACAGTGCTGACCACCACTTACGTTTGCTACGCCATGCTCATCCGCGCTACCGAATGCACCTTTGGAATATTTACCCATTTTGTCTGCGGCACCTAAACGAACACCAAAGATCTCACGAGCAGGAATACCAGATGCACGAGCTAATGCTACAAAAACAGAGTTAATATCAGTACATTTACCTTTTAACACACCAGTAGTTAGAATTTTTTCTACATCACCATCACCACAGCCTAAAACAGAATTATCACGTTCCATATTGTTGACGATCCATTGGTGAATCAACTCAGCTTTTTTCAATGGATTGGTTTCAGTGCCTACAATAATCTTATCGGCGAACTGTTTCACAATACCATCCGTTTTAATATGTTGAGTCGGTTTTAAATATTCTTGTACATCAACAGAATAGTGAACATCTTTTGGTGGCTTGTAATTCGTCAACGCACCTTTAACCATTGGTTCACGATCTTTGGTTTCAATCACCATTGTGATTTTTAAATCGCGTTTTTGTGCATCTTTATCCCAAGTCGCAAAGAGCGTTTTCGCACCATATTTGTTGTTTTCTGTCACATAGGCATCCAAATAGTTACCTTCAAAATGGATAGATTTTACCTGTTGATACTCGCCATTAAACGGTAAAGGCACCCACAGATTCGCTTGTCCTTGCGAGCCTTTTGGCGCAACTAAGTCATAGGTTTGAGTGAATTCATACAGATGAGAATCGGTATTGTAGTTTGGAATGTCGGTATTGGCATAAGCCATGGAACATGCGGAGAGCACCGCAGTGGCGATAAGTTTCTTCATGAAAAGATCCTTCTAGTTAGTTAACAGTTAAAACTTAACACATTAGATAAACTAATTGTGGACAATGGCTATAGTAGCTCATTTTATTTTCTAGTCAATATTGCTTTTTTATTTCAGCCATTTAAGATTTGCTAAAGAAATTCGAAGTAAAATACCGTTTCTATTTTTATTGGACAGAATAATGACAAAACAAATTTTCACACAATCTCAACAACCAGAAGAGGAAGAAATTCTGCCTAAGCAGGAATTTTATAATGTTGAAACAACCATCGATAATGAACCTTTAGAAGGGGAGTTGTTGGACGAGCAATTTGAGCAAATTGTGAAGCCTAAATCGAGTGGTTGGAAAACGGCTTTGAAATTGACCGCACTTTTATTTTTAGGAGCGACGATTGCGCAATCTGTTCAATGGATTTGGGATAGCTATCAAAATCAGCAATGGATTTACCTTGCTTTTGCCTTGGTAAGTTTTGTGGTAGTGATGTTTGGTTTATCTGAAATCATCGCAGAATGGCGACGTTTGGTGAAACTCAAAAAACGCTTAAATTTGCAAGAACAAAGTCAGCGATTAATGGGTGAAAGTGCGGTTAAAAATCATCAAGTTTTTTCTGAACAGGATAGTGAGAAAGGAAGAGCCTTGTGTTTATCGATTGCTGATACCTTAAAATTGGATTCGCAACATCCCTCAATTGTCCAATGGGAAAAACAGTTGAATGAAAGTTATTCTGCTCGTGAAGTCACCCATTTATTTAGTAAGACGGTGTTACAGTCTTTTGATAAAAAAGCGAAAAAACTGATTACTAAAATGGCAGCAGAATCAGCGGTGATTGTGGCAATTAGTCCTTTGGCCGTTATTGATATGTTTTTTATTGCGTGGCGAAATATTCGTTTAATCAATAAAATTGCAGCGATTTATGGGATTGAGCTAGGATATTTTACTCGTCTTCGCTTACTTAGGATGGTGTTAGTGAATCTTGCTTTTGCTGGTGCAACGGAGATTGTGCAGAATTTAGGCATGGATTGGATTTCACAAGATATTACCGCGAAGCTTTCTGCACGCGCTGCGCAGGGGATTGGCGTGGGATTATTGACAGCTCGATTGGGCATTAAGGCTATGGAGTTTTGTCGTCCATTAGCATTTGAAAAGTCGGAAAGACCAAAACTTTCTCATGTGCAAAAAGAATTGCTGACGGTGATGAAAGATTCAGTGTTAGGCAAGAATAAACTGAAAGAAAAAGAAGAGGTGTAATAAAAAAGTGC
>CAJMPC010000190.1:0-2872 GCA_905215245.1 uncultured bacterium
ACCGAAAAGGTGAACGGCGTGGCGCTGGCCGTCTGCGAGAACGTGGCCACCAGCATGCCGTAAATATAAAGTAATAACGAGTTTCCATCTGCAATTCCTAAATAAAAGAGCGGTCGTTTTGACCCAGTTTTGAAGTATGGAATAATAAATTTCTCTGTTCCCAAAGGCAAATTTTTTCGCTAAAATGCGGCTCGTTTTAGTTAATTCAAGAAGGAAAATCCAATGTTCGGAAAAGGCGGTTTAGGCGGCTTGATGAAACAAGCCCAACAAATGCAAGAAAAAATGCAAAAAATGCAGGAAGAAATTGCCCAATTAGAAGTAACTGGCGAAAGTGGTGCGGGTTTAGTAAAAATCACCATTAATGGTGCGCACAACTGTCGTCGTATTGAGATCGATCCTTCTTTAATGGAAGACGATAAAGAAATGTTGGAAGATTTAATCGCTGCCGCATTCAACGATGCAGTCCGTCGTGCAGAAGAATTGCAAAAAGAAAAAATGGCTTCTGTAACCGCAGGCATGCCATTACCGCCAGGAATGAAACTTCCATTTTAATTCATCGGGTGTGTGAGTTTACCGATTCACACACCATCCATTTTATCCCATCATAAATACCATGCAAAGCAGTCCACTTTTAGAACATCTTATTGAAAATCTTCGTTGCTTGCCGGGTGTTGGCCCGAAATCAGCGCAGCGTATGGCTTATCATCTTTTACAGCGCAACCGTAGCGGTGGGATGAACTTAGCACGCGCGTTAACGGAAGCAATGTCTAAAATTGGGCATTGTTCACAGTGTCGTGATTTTACCGAAGAGGAAACGTGCAATATTTGTAACAATCCTCGCCGTCAAAATTCAGGTTTGCTTTGCGTGGTGGAAATGCCGGCAGACATTCAGGCCATTGAGCAAACAGGACAATTTTCTGGGCGTTATTTTGTCTTAATGGGGCACTTATCGCCTTTAGATGGTATTGGTCCAAAGGAGATAGGTTTAGATTTATTGCAAAAACGTCTAGTAGAAGAATCTTTCCACGAAGTAATTTTAGCGACCAATCCAACGGTGGAAGGCGATGCCACCGCTAATTATATTGCTGAAATTTGCCATCAACATAATATTAAAGTGAGCCGTATTGCTCACGGGATCCCTGTCGGTGGGGAATTAGAAACTGTGGATGGCACCACCTTAACCCATTCTTTCTTAGGTCGCCGTCAGATCGACTAATCTTATGCGCCTGTTTATTGCCGAGAAACCCAGTCTTGGGCGAGCTATCGCCGATGTATTGCCAAAACCTCATCAACGGGGTGATGGTTTTATTAAATGCGGCAATGATGATGTTGTAACTTGGTGCGTGGGGCATTTGCTCGAACAGGCAGAGCCGGATGCCTACGATCCTAAATTTAAACAATGGCGTTTAGAACATTTACCCATCATTCCTGAAAAATGGATTCTGTTACCGCGAAAAGAAGTCAAAAAACAACTTTCTGTGGTGGAAAAACTTATTCATCAAGCCGATGTTTTAGTTAATGCAGGCGACCCAGATAGAGAAGGGCAGTTGCTGGTGGATGAAGTGTTTAGTTATGCCAATTTATCAGCGGAAAAACGTGATGGCATTTTGCGTTGTCTGATTAGCGATCTTAACCCAAGTGCGGTGGAAAAAGCGGTACAAAAACTCCAACCGAATCGTCATTTTATTCCATTAGCCACCTCTGCACTGGCACGCGCTCGTGCCGATTGGCTTTATGGTATTAATATGACTCGCGCTTATACCATTCGCGGTCGCCAAGCCGGTTATGATGGTGTGCTTTCCGTTGGGCGAGTGCAGACCCCCGTATTAGGTTTGATTGTTCGACGTGATTTGGAAATTGAAAATTTCCAACCAAAAGATTTCTATGAAGTGTTGGCATGGGTGAAAGAAGAAAAAACGTCTGAAAATCCGACCGCACTTTTTTCTGCACTTTGGCAACCGAGTAAAGCTTGTGAAGATTACCAAGATGAAGATGGTCGCGTACTGTCTTTAGGCTTAGCCGAAAATGTAGTGAAGCGTATTACGGATCAACCTGCTGAAGTGACCGAATATGTGGATAAGCGCGAAAAAGAAACGGCGCCTTTGCCTTATTCGTTGTCAGCATTGCAGATTGATGCGGCAAAACGTTTTGGGATGTCGGCACAGAGTGTGTTGGATACCTGTCAGCGGTTATATGAAACCCACCGTTTGATTACCTATCCGCGTTCTGATTGTCGCTATTTGCCGGAAGAGCATTTTGCTGAACGACATAAAGTGATGAATGCGATTTCACAGCATTGTCAGACTTACCAAACCTTACCATCGGTGGTGGATATCGAGCAGCGTAATCGTTGTTGGAATGATAAAAAAGTGGAAGCGCACCATGCGATCATTCCGACGGCTAACACACGCTCGAGCAATTTAAGCATTGATGAACAACGTATTTATGAGTTGATTGCACGCCAGTATTTATTGCAGTTCTGTCCAGATGCGGAATATCGTAAAAGCAAAATTACCTTAAGTATTGCAGGCGGTACTTTTGTGGCACAAGCGCGCAACTTGCAAACTGCGGGTTGGAAAGAGTTGCTTGGCAAAGAAGACGAAGATGAAAATCAAGAGCCGCTATTGCCGATCGTGAAAAAAGGGCAGATCCTGTATTGCGAACGAGGCGAAGTGGTGAGCAAAAAAACACAACCACCAAAACCATTTACCGATGCGACATTGCTTTCGGCAATGACAGGGATTGCGCGCTTTGTGCAAGATAAAGAATTGAAAAAAATTCTGCGAGAAACGGATGGACTTGGCACAGAGGCTACCCGTGCAGGTATTATTGAATTGCTATTTAAACGCGGTTTTTTGACCAAAAAAGGGCG
>CAJMPC010000191.1:0-2834 GCA_905215245.1 uncultured bacterium
GAACAAATTAGGACAAGCACAAGATAAAGAAGATCAACAAACTTACAAACTCTTAGCCGCACGTGTATTAATTACTGAAAATAAAGTGCCACAAGCCGAAGAGTTATTAAATGAATTAGTTGACTTAAACGAAGCGCAACAATTAGATCGTACGTTAATTGAAGCTCGTATCGCCGCTGCAAAAGGTAATAATGATGTGGCTGAAGGTAAATTACGTGCACTCGATCTGACTAAATTAAGTCCATCACAAAAATCTCGTTATTACGAAACCTTTGCTCAAACAGCAGAAAATCGTAAAGACGTGATTGAAGCGGTGAAAGCTCGCATCAAAATGGATGAAAATTTAACAGACATGCAACGTCGTAAAGATAATGTTGATAAAACTTGGTCGTTACTTCGTTCTGCGAATACCGCTGTCATCAATAATGCCTCAGATGAAGGTAGCGTGGCATTAGGCGGTTGGCTCACCTTAATTAAAGCTTATAATGACAACATTCGTCAGCCAGTACAATTAAGCCAAGCGTTACAAAGCTGGAAATCAGCTTATCCAAATCACGTTGCAGCAACCTTTTTCCCTAAAGAGCTAGAAAGCTTGTTGAATTTCCAACAAACGAATTTAGCTCAAATTGGTTTAGTCTTACCTTTAAGCGGCGATGGCCAAATTTTAGGTACAACTATCCAATCCGGTTTCAATGATGCAAAAGGTGACTCAACCATCCCTGTACAAGTATTTGACTCATCAACTACACCGATTAACGACATTATTGCACAAGCAAAAGCATCAGGTATTAAAGCGTTAGTGGGGCCATTGCTTAAACAAAATGTCGATGCCATCATTGCGAATCCAAGCGCAGTACAAGGCATGGATGTACTCACATTAAATGCAACAGCAAATACACAAGCGATTAACCAAGTCTGTTATTACGGTTTATCTCCAGAAGATGAAGCTGAGTCCGCTGCTAACAAAATGTGGAAAGATGGTATTCGCAATCCAATCGTTGCAATGCCACAAAATGATTTAGGACAACGTGTGGGTAATGCTTTCAATGTACGTTGGCAACGTTTAGCGGGTACAGATGCGAATATTCGCTACTATAACTTACCAGCTGATATTACCTACTTCTTCCAAGGTACTCCACAAGATACAGCTGGACTTTATGTTGTGTCATCTCCAGATGAATTAGCAGAAATTAAAGGTTACTTAGATACCAGTAATCCGAATGTCCGTATTTATGCAAGTTCTCGTTCTAACGCAGCAAGCAATACCCCTGAATACTATGCAAAAATGAATGGCGTTCAATTTAGTGATATTCCATTCTTTAAACAAAGCGATTCTTCGCAATATCAAAAAGTGGCTGGCTCAACCGGTGGTGAATTCCAATTAATGCGTTTATATGCAATGGGTTCTGATGCATGGTTGCTCATCAATCACTTTAATGAATTACGCCAAGTACCAGGTTACACCTTAAGTGGTTTAACTGGTCAGCTTAGCGCTGATTCAAACTGTGATGTGGACCGTGATATGACATGGTATCAAGTACAAGATGGTAATGTGGTAGCGGTTGCGAACTAATACATGTTTTCATTAAAACGTCAACAAGGGGCGGGCTTTGAACATCAAGCCCGCCTTTTCTTAGAGTCTAAAGGTCTCAAATTCATCGCGGCGAATCAATATTTCAAATGCGGTGAATTGGATCTTATTATGCAAGATGGTCAAACGATCGTTTTTGTTGAGGTACGTCAACGATCCAGCTCAGCATTTGGATCTGCAGTTGAAAGTGTGGATTGGCAAAAGCAACAAAAATGGCTGAATGCCGCAAATTTATGGCTTGCCAAACGCAACCTAAGCCTTGAAGATGCGGATTGTCGTTTTGATCTTATCGCCTTTGGTAAAACGGCCAGCGATATTCAATGGTTTCCTAATTTCCTCGATTAATCGTTTCTAATTATGTTACAAAAAGTCAAAGATATTTATAGCGAAAGTATTCAGATTCAAATTTCTGCTTCTAGCCTACTATCAGAAAACATTGCTACTGCCGCACAAATGGTGATGCAATGTTTACTGAGTGGTAATAAAGTCGTTGCTTGTGGGGTCTCTCGCTCTTACGCTAATGCACAATTTTTAGTATCAAATCTGCTTAATCGCTATGATTTTGAGCGCCCTAGCCTGCCATCCTTACACCTTAGCCTTGAAAGTGCGGTCGGTTCTTCACTGGTTTTTGATCAACCTATCGAGCAGCTTTATCAACATCAATTCAACGCTATCGCGAAGCCCGGTGACTTATTGATCGCTTTTGCTCCGCTTGGTACAGAAAAAGTGGTGCTGAATACAATTGCTAATGCCGTCAATAAAGAAATTCAGGTCATTGCCTTAACCGGTGCAAACAATGATGCGATTCAAGGTGTGTTAGCTGAAGCAGATTTAGAAATCTCTATTCCCGCAACGAAAGAAGCGCGTATTTTGGAAAATCATTTATTCGTCATAAATGCACTGTGTGAGCTTGTTGATAGCACACTTTTCCCAAGAGCTTGACATTAAAGGCTTTTCCAACCAAACTATTTCTAAAATTAATTGACTAATTAGTTAACTCACTCATTTATAAAAAGGAGATTAATGATGAAATTAACCCCATTTAAAAAACTCGCCTTCGTACTTGGTGCATCGATTATGTTACAAGGCTGTGTAGCTGCTGTGCTTGGTGGTGCGGCTGCAGGTGCTAAAGTTACAACAGATCCTCGTACAATGGGGACGCAAGTCGATGATGAAACTTTAGAAGTAAAAGTTGAAAATGCATTAGATAAGGATGCACAAATTAAATCGGAAGGTCGTGTAC
>CAJMPC010000192.1:0-2829 GCA_905215245.1 uncultured bacterium
AATCTCGTCTAAAGAAAGTGCAGATTTGATTAAAAGTACAATGCTCTCGCCTTTTTTATCATCGCTCAAGGCGACGGCAACAAATTGATTTTCTTCATCAAATACTTGTGAAAGTTTCTCTTCCACGCTGCCAAGGCTGATCATTTCACCGCCGACTTTAGCAAATCGAGAATAACGATCCACAATGGTAATAAAGCCGTTATGATCGATATGGCCTTTATCGCCAGTTTTGTAATAACGTACACCGTCAATTTCAACAATCACTTCTGCTGTTTTTTCTGGTGCATTCAAATAACCTTTCATGACTTGTCCACCACCAATCAAGATCAAACCGTCTTCGCCGACTGGTAATTCTTGCAAGCTTTCCGGATCCACAATTTTAATAATGGTACCTGGTAATGGCATACCTACCGTACCAGCTTGATTGAAGGTAAATTCCTGTAAGGTTTCCGGATCAAGTAAATTAGGCATATTGACACTAGCTACCGGTGCTGTTTCAGTCGCACCATAACCTTCGTAAATTTCCAAGCCAAATTTAAGTTTGAAGGCTTCTTTTACATCCGCTTTCAATTTTTCGGCACCCGCAATAACCATACGCACGTTTTGTAGCATTAACGGATGGAATTTCTTATTGCGTACATACAATCTAAAGAAAGTTGAAGTACCAAATAAAATACTCACCCGATGTCGAGCACACATTTTTCCTACTGTCGCCCCATCTGTCGGATCCGCTACACTTACCATTTTAATGCCCTCACACAATGGTAATAAAGTTGTCACGGTTAAGCCGAATGAGTGGAAAATGGGTAAGGAATTCAAAATCACATCATCTTTGTGGAAGTTTAATAATTCACCGATCTGTTTAATATTTGTCAGTAGGTTTTTATGGCTTAATTCAATGCCTTTTGGATCACCTTCACTACCACTACTGAATAAGATGGTTGCATTATCTTCCAAGCTTACGTCTGCAAAGTAGCGTAATTTAATCCACCATTGTGGCGCCAAAAACGCGGTTAAAAATGACCGCACTTTATTAGCTTTAGTGATCGATTTCCCTAAATTTTCCATAAAGAGGGCTTTATCAGCCACCACTTGGCTAAAGTCAAAACCTTTTGCGTTCAACTTATCCAAGAATTTTTCAGAGGTAATGACTTGCGAAATATTGGCTTTTTTCAACGCTTTTTCCATCACTTCTGGGCTTAGTGTGTAGTTTAAATTTACCGGTACTTTGCCCATCACCATTAGGGTCATATTAATAATTGCCCCGATTGATGAACTTGGTAATAACACACCAACATTTTTTTCATTCCCTAAAGCGGCTTTCAAGGTTTTCACAAACATCAATACTGCAGCAATAAATTTCAGGTTATTCAGTTTAGTGCCTTGTGCATCCACCGCGGCTTCTTTGAATAAATTCGATTTTGCTGAATTCAACCAATGATGCATCAGCGGTTTACGTTTACTCATGACTTTTTCCCATACAGAGAAAGAAAGTTCGAGTACTTTTTGCTTCATCGCTGTCGCATCAATAAAGCCATGAATTGGTTTACCAAATGCCACTAAAATTTCACGTTTACCTTGGCGTTTAGTTAAATTCTTATAGAAAGAATCTGCACGGGAGAAGCTACTGCCCCATAATCCACGTAAATAGAAAGGAACCGTCGTCACATTCTCTAAATCTTTTAATACGTGCTCAAAGCCTTTTTGGAACTCATTAATTTGACCGTTATAGCTGATATGACCTTCTGGGAATAAAGCCACCACTTCACCACGCGCTAAATATTCACGAATGGTTTCAATAGATTCACGACTTGAACCGCCACCAATTGGGATGACTTTGAAAATACGGAAGAACCAAGTGAGATACCATTTGTTGTAAATTGGACGATACATCACAAATTTAATCGCACGCGGGCTAGCCGCTTGTAACACTAACCAGTCAATCCAGCTAATATGGTTACCTAATAACAACACGCCACCACTTTGTGGAAGGTTTTTTAACCCACCCACATGAAAACGGTAATTCGCTTTTAACGCAAAGAGTAAGAATAAACGCGTAAATAAATGAGGCACTTTCGACATGGTATATAAACTTGCAGCAAAACATGCAGCAGAAGTCACTAAGAATAAACCTTGAGTCGAAACATTAAGTTGTACAAAAACAATGCTTAATAGCAAAAAGACCACCATGAACACGTTTTGCACAAAGTTGTTACCTGCCATGATTTTGCCGCTGATTTTCTCAGGTGCGAAATACTGAATCGTCGCATTCAATGGCACGATCAATAAACCGCCAGAGAAACCAAAGACAAAAGAACAAAGTGCTAATACCACCCCACTTTGGGCTAGGGTTAAGAAGAATAACGACACACAAATACCCAACGCACCAAGCGGAACAATACCTAACTCAATATGCAAACGAGAAGCACGTCCAGCAAGATATGAACCAAGCACTAGTCCTACGCCACTCACCGCTAGAATTGCTTGAATGACAACAGCATTATCTTCATTGAACATTGCTTTATAATGTGCAGGAAATGCCGCCACAATAATTTGTGACACGCCCCAAAACAGGCTTAGTCCAATGACACTCAACCAAATATTTTGATCTGCTTTTAATGTGCGAACGTTATCTTTTAAATACCCTAAAGAAAGGTATTTTCTCATATCAAACTGACCTTCTGTATTCTCAGCTTCTTGCTTAAAGAATGGGATTTTAAAAGCAAAATAGGCTTCTAATGCACTCAGCAATACTAACGCCACACCTATCACCCAAACACTTTGTAATACTTCATTCGGATCATCTGATGCCACATAATGCGCTTCAAA
>CAJMPC010000193.1:0-2789 GCA_905215245.1 uncultured bacterium
CATGGACATCAGGCTCTACACAAAATACCGATCCAAAGCTTGCTGTGCCATTTTTCATACTAAGTCTTGGACTTTTACTTATCAGTTTAGTTTTTAGTCGTTGGCTAGAACTCTTAAGCCTACAAGCCCCCATAGCAAAAGCTTTAGGGCTAAATTTAAAACTCACCCGCTGGATACTGATTTTATTCAGTGCAGCACTAACAGCCATCGCCACATTAATGATCGGACCGTTGAGCTTTATCGGTCTTTTAGTACCACATTTAACGAATTTTTTAGGCGTTCACAAAGCCAGAAATCAGTTACTTATTTCTGCACTTCTCGGGACAACCATTATGGTTTTAGCGGATTGGGTTGGACGACAAGTTCTATTCCCTTATGAAATTCCTGCTGGTCTTATCGCCACTTTATTAGGAGGAAGCTATTTTTTAGTGATGATGCGAAAAATTTAATTATCCAAACTGAATTTGTGTGACATTCGCACATAATAACCGAGAAAATATCATTTTTATCAACACAAAAGGAACTTTACAATGAAAAAATCCTTTCTTTTAACTGCTGTCGCAAGTAGCATTTTACTTGCAATGAACACCGCTTATGCGGAAGAAAATGTTGAGCAACTGGATACCATTGAAGTGAGTGCTGATGCCTCGCAAACTGGATTAAGCAAAGAATTCGCAGGTGGCCAAGTTGCAAGCGGTAGTCGTATTGGTATTCTAGGGAATAAATCGAACTTAGAAAGCTCATTTGCGACAACAAGCTACACTAACAAGTTCATTCAAGATAAACAAGCTCGTAGTGTGGCAGATGTACTAAAAAACGATCCAAATGTCCGTGTTGCTCGTGGTTTTGGTAATTTCCAAGAGTCCTATTTTATGCGAGGTTTCATTACAAATTCCGACGATATTCTATATAACGGTTTATATGGTTTATTGCCACGTCAATATATCGCCTCTGAAATGTTTGAACGTGTAGAAGTTCAACGTGGTTCTTCGGCCTTCTTAAACGGTATGGCGCCAGGAGGTGGTTCAATTGGCGGAACCATTGCATTAATGCCAAAACGTGCACAAGCTGAAGACCTTAACCGCTTAAATTTAGGCTACTCCAGCAATGAAAGAGCAAATTTCTCTACAGATATTTCTCGCCGTCTGGGTGAAAATAGAGAATTCGGTGTGCGTTTAAATGCCGCTCATACGGAAGGAGAAAGTGCCATTGATAATGACAATGCTCGCAATACAGTCTTCCATTTAGGACTAGACTGGGAAGTTGAAAAAGTACGTTTATCTGCAGATTTAGGCTATCAGAAAAACTACTTAGGCAGCCCACGTCCAAGTGTTACACTATCTGGTGTAACCGTAGTTCCTTCGACTCCTAACCCTCGTAGCAATTGGGGACAAGGATGGACTTATTCTGAAGAAAGCGATATTTTCGGCACATTTCGTGCAGAATATGATTTACATCCAAACTTAACGGCTTATGCCGCTTATGGCTATCGCTATGGCAAAGAAGCGAATGTATTGGCTAATTTACGCGTGAGCAATATTAATGGTAATGGCACTGAATACCGTTTTGATAATACTCGACGCAACATTATTCACACGAGCGAAATAGGATTAAAAGGTCATTTTACAACAAATGAAGTGGAACATGACGTGGTCTTATCCGCCAATCGTTATCAAGAAAAACGTAAAAATGCCTATGTCATGGACTGGCAAAATACGTTTGCAACCAATCTTTATCACCCAACATTCATTTCTAGTATTGCTTATTCTGCGAATGCACTAAAAGGCAATGATCTTTCATCACCTGCACTACAACATCGAGCAACCTTAAATAGCGTTGCTATTGGCGATACGTTGTCGGTATTAGATAAAAAACTTCAAGTGACCTTAGGTGCTCGTTGGCAACAAATTGTTTCAAGAGATTTCGCATACAATACAGGAGTTGAAGGCGGTTACTATAACGATTCACGAATTAGTCCAAGTGTTGGAGTTGTTTACCGAATCCTACCCGAATTATCCATTTATGGAAACTATATCGAAAGCCTTGCTCAAGGAGATACCGCTCCAAGCACTGCAGTGAATCAAGGTGAAACACAAAAACCTTATATTTCTAAACAAAAAGAAATTGGCATTAAATATGAGTCACAAAGTGGATTTGGCACAAGCATAGCACTCTTTAGTACTGAGAAACCGCGTGGTTATTTAGATAGCAATAATTACTATACAACAAAAGGCAAAGATCGCCATAATGGGGCAGAAATAAATGTTTACGGGCAAATCACATCAAATATTCGTTTATTAGGCGGTGTGACATTCTTACAAGCCAAACAACGTAAAACAGGCTCTAACACAACAGAAGGCAAATACACGATTGGTGTACCAAAATTTCAAGGCAATCTAGGGCTAGAATATGATGTGAGAGCATTAGAAGGACTTACCTTAGAATCTCGTATTACCTACACAGGTTCAAGCTATGCAGATTCACAAAATACACTGAAAGTTAAAGGCTGGACGAAATTAGATGTGGGAGCTCGTTATATCGCAATGATTGGTAACACGCCTATCACACTAAGAGCGCGAATTGATAATCTCACCAACAAAAAATATTGGGAATCTGTTGGCGGCTATCCTAATTATGGATATTTAGTTTCTGGAGCACCTCGCACATTTAGCTTAAACGCAAGCATTGACTTCTAAATTGATGTATTAGTAATAGTTCAAAGTGCGGTTCCATTTAACCGCACTTTTTTATTTTTTCCTTTTATTGCTCTCATCAAACATTTTCAATAT
>CAJMPC010000194.1:0-2765 GCA_905215245.1 uncultured bacterium
CCAATAAAGCAAGAGCGATGACACCTAAAATAATATTCCAACGAATATTCATAAATAACGTTTTTTCCTTTTTAAAAGGGTAGCTAATCATAGCACTTTTTTGACACAAAGTGCGGTCAAAAATATCTGATTTTAGCCGCACTTTGCTTTGATACTAATCAATTTTTAGTATGCATTATTTTCTGATTAATTACTCTTATGCTACAATCGGCGGCCATAAAAAATATAAGGAAAAATATGCAATCAATACCCGTCACCAATTCTCAACGAAAAGCATGGAATAAACAAACTATTATATTCCTTTCTGATGTAGCTCTCTTTTTTATTCTACTCAATACACTTCCTTTTGCCCCTGCTGAGAATAAAGGATTATCTTTACTCGCATTTGTAGCCATTTTATGGCTTACCGAAGCCGTCAGTGTAACGATCACTGCATTGTTCGTGCCCATTTTATCTATCCTGTTAGGATTGGCTAATAGTCGTGAAGCGCTTGTTGCCTTTGCGGATCCGACCATTTTCTTATTCTTTGGTGGTTTTGCCCTTGCTACTGCATTAAATGTGCAAAAAATTGACAAAATGATTTCGAATAAAATCATGCAATTAGCGAAAGGTCGTCTCTTTGTTGCGGTGCTTTACCTCTTCTTAGCAACAGCATTTTTATCTATGTGGATGAGTAATACGGCCACGGCGGCGATGATGATCCCACTTTCAATGACTATTTTGAGTCAGTTAGATCGTAATGAAGATCACAATACTTACGTATTCGTGTTATTAGGGATTGCCTATAGTGCCACCATTGGAGGAATGGGAACACTCGTCGGAAGCCCACCTAATGCCATAGCCGCCTCTCAACTTCATTTAGGTTTTGCTGACTGGTTAATGTATGGCACGCCAGTGATGTTAATTTTATTCCCGCTTATTATTGGTTGGTTATACCTTGTTTTTAAACCCAAACTTGGCCTTCGTTTTGATGCGAAATTTGCCAAAATTCACATGACGAAAAAACGTATTTTAACCTTAACTATCTTTGTGACCGTGGCAATTCTTTGGATTTTTGGTGGCTACATCAACCCTATTCTTTCTCAATTATTAGGTTTACCAAAACCCATTGGCAGCTTTGACAGTATGGTTGCGCTCTCAGCAGCAATTGTCATCTGTGTAACCGGGATCGCAAGCTGGAAAGAAGTACAAGAAAATACAGAATGGGGCGTGTTATTCCTCTTTGGTGGTGGCTTAACCTTAAGTTCTGTGCTTACCCATTCTGGTGCAAGCAAAATCATGGCGGATGGTATCGTCTTCATTATTGAAGGGGGACATTACTATGTGATGGCATTAATTGTTGCAGCCTTTATTGTCTGCTTAACTGAGTTTACGTCAAACACAGCAAGTGCAGCTTTACTGGTTCCAATCTTTATTTCTATCGCACAAGCACTGAATATGCCACCACTTGGTTTTGCGATGATTATTGGCCTAGGGGCATCTTGTGCCTTTATGATGCCGGTTGGTACACCACCGAATGCAATTGTGTACTCCACTGGTTTCGTTAAACAATCCGAAATGATCCGCGTTGGTAAATTTATTGATTTAACCTGTATGGTTATTATTGCAACCATTGCTTATCTGTTCTGGATGTAGCCTTTAAATCAAATAAGTGCGGTTGAAAATCACGTAATTTTTAACCGCTCTTTTTTATTTTATTTACGCAAACGTTTGCCTGAAATAAAAATTAACGTATAATTCGCACAATTTTTTCTACTTAAGGGAACCTATGAATAACAATCTACTTTATACCGTGGAAGATAAACCACCTTTCGGATTGAGTTTACTCCTTGCGGCACAACATTTACTTGCCGCACTTGGGGGAATTATTGCCGTACCATTGGTCATTGGTAACGTCTTAAAATTACCGACCGAAGATACCATTACGCTAGTGAATGCTGCACTCTTGATTTCTGGTGTGGTGACCGTTATCCAATGTAAAGGCTTGGGGCCTGTGGGCATTCGTTTACCAAGTGTGATGGGAACCAGTTTTACTTTCGTTGCTGCTGCACTTGCCATTGGTTTCAGCGAATATGGCATCGCTGGTATTCTAGGTTCTTCTCTCATTGGTTCCTTAGTGATGATTATCGGCAGTTTCTTCATGCCGTATATTCGCAAATTGTTCCCACCACTTGTGACGGGGACTGTTGTCATGATGATCGGCTTAAGCCTGATTAAAGTCGGCATTATCGATTTTGGTGGAGGATTTGCAGCCAAAAGCAGCGGTACGTTCGGCAATTACGAACATCTCGGCGTTGGTTTATTGGTTTTAATTGTGGTGATCGGCTTTAACTGCTGTCGCAGTCCGTTGCTACGCATGGGAGGGATCGCCATTGGGCTATGTGTCGGCTATATCGCATCGTTATGCCTGGGCATGGTGGATTTCAGCAGTATGCGCAATTTGCCGTTAATCACCATCCCGCATCCGTTCAAATACGGCTTTAGTTTTAGCTTCCATCAGTTCCTGGTGGTTGGCACGATTTATCTGCTTAGCGTGCTGGAAGCAGTCGGCGATATCACCGCCACGGCAATGGTTTCCCGCCGCCCCATTCAGGGGGAAGAGTATCAGTCCCGGCTGAAAGGCGGCGTGCTGGCAGATGGTCTGGTTTCTGTTATCGCCTCCGCTGTCGGTTCATTACCATTAACCACGTTTGCGCAAAATAATGGGGTTATTCAGATGACTGGCGTCGCTTCACGTTATGTCGGGCGAACCATCGCGGTAATGC
>CAJMPC010000195.1:0-2760 GCA_905215245.1 uncultured bacterium
ATTACTGATTGAGCGACTAATTTCGTCATGACATACTCCTTTATGCTTTGCAAGCTTGATTATTTACAACCGATAGTATTTTCTCGTTTGTTGAGAGACAAAAAGCATTAAACGATAATAGATAAAAGACAAAGCAGGCAATGAATGAAAGTGCGGTTGAATATGGAATTGTTTTTTCAAACTGAATTTGGTTTTGCTCGTCGAGCAATTGATAACGCAAAGAAGCATCAGGAGGAGAAGAAAACGCGGTTAAATCATACTGAATGGGTTCGTTTTCAAAGACACATATTACATCTTGGAACAGTTGATTTTGACCAGTATTCGGCGGAAATTGCAACTGCTCGATGAAATAATCAATAGAACTGGGCGATGCATAAATTAAATGCCCGTCAATATCATAATGAGAAAGTGAAATGCCAAGTTTTTCAGCGGATTGTTTAATGGATGAGGTCATTTGCATATAACTGATAATACATCTACATAATACTTAATAAGTATTATAGGTAAGCACAGTTGAAATACAATTGCCAATCTTGCAAATTGTGACCTAAATCAAAAAACGAAGTTTGAAGAGAATAAAAAAGCACCTAAATCAGAATTATTCGGTTTCAATGACAAATTCAAACCAATCAATGACATCTTCTTCATGTACGCCATCTTGAATTAAAACACCTGCATTTTTCACTGAATTAGGATCACCGCTGACTAATGGATGCCATTCAGGCAAAGGTTTACCTTCATACAATAAACGATACGCACAGGTATTCGGCAGCCAACCAAAATCAGGCAAATTCTTTTTGGTTAATTTCGTACAATCACTCTCAATCTTGAAACGTTCAGGATAATTACGGCACTTTCCTGTTTCCACATCTAATAGATTGCAAGCAATGCGTGTGTAATAGAGTTTTTCACGCTTGCCTCTCCCTTGGATATATTTTCGATAACAGCATTTCCCGCAGCCATCACATAGGGCTTCCCATTCGGATTCCGTCATTTCAAGGAGCGATTTTGTTTGCCAAAAATGAGATTCAAATTGCATAGTGAAACCAATAAAAAAGTGCGGTCAAAATTTACGTGATTTTTGACCGCACTTTGTTGTTTAGAATTAGAAGCCTTCTTTTAAGCTTACGGTTAAGTTAAACACTAAGTGCTCTGGACGGCTATCTTTGTTATCCGCACAGAAATAACCTTCGCGTTCAAATTGGTAACCTTTTTCTGGTTCCGCATTTGCGAGGCTTTGTTCTACAAAACCGTGTTTTACCACTAAAGAGGTTGGGTTTAACACGCTTTCGATTTCTTCTGCTGCACCTGGGTTTGGTACGGTGAAAAGACGATCGTATAAACGGAACTCCGCTGGGTGATTATGCACTGCAGATACCCAGTGAATTACCCCTTTTACTTTGCGACCATCTACTGGATTTTTACCTAACGTTTCTGGATCGTAAGTACAGAAGATCGTGGTAATTTCACCATTTGCATCTTTTTCGACACGTTCAGCTTTAATCACGTAAGCAAACGCACTTCTTTACCTAATACTAAACGTTTATATTGCTTGTTCGCTTCTTCACGGAAGTCTGCACGATCAATATAAAGCTCTTTCGTAAACGGTAATTGACGCTCACCTAATTCAGGACGATTCGGGTGATTTGGCGCCGTTAAGGTTTCTTCGCCTTCAAAGTTTTCAATCACTACACGAACAGGATCAATCACCGCCATTGCGCGTGGTGCGTTTTCGTTTAAATCTTCACGAATGCAAGCTTCAAGTGCAGAATACTCTACGACGTTATCTTGTTTAGTCACACCGATACGACGGCAGAATTCACGTAATGAAGCCGGTGTATAACCGCGACGACGTAAACCAGAAATCGTCGGCATACGCGGATCGTTCCAACCATCCACAATGCCGTCGTTTACTAATTTCAATAACTTACGTTTAGACGTTAACGTGCCTTCTAAATTTAAACGAGAGAATTCATATTGATGCGGTAATGGACGTTCAATACTGATATTTTCCAACACCCAGTCATATAAACGACGGTTGTCTTGGAACTCTAATGTACATAAAGAGTGTGTAATACGCTCAATCGCATCAGAGATACAGTGAGTGAAATCGTACATTGGGTAAATGCACCATTTATCACCAGTTTGGTGATGGCTCGCAAATTTAATACGATAAAGCACAGGGTCACGCATGACCATAAATGGTGAAGCCATGTCAATTTTCGCACGAAGACTTAATGTACCTTCGGCAAACTCACCGTTTTTCATTCTTTCAAATAACGCGAGGTTTTCTTCGATACTACGATCACGATATGGGCTGTTTTTACCTGGCTCAGTTAATGTACCGCGATACTCACGCATTTGGTCTGGTGAAAGTTCATCTACATAGGCTAAACCTTTCTCGATTAACTCAATCGCATAGCCATAAAGTGCATCGAAGTAATCAGACGCATAACGCGGTTCGCCTTCCCATTTAAAGCCTAACCATTCCACATCCGCTTTAATGGAATCCACATATTCCACATCTTCTTTCACCGGATTGGTATCGTCAAAACGTAGGTTACATAAACCGTTATATTCTTTTGCCAAGCCGAAGTTTAAGCAAATCGATTTGGCGTGGCCAATGTGCAAATAGCCGTTTGGCTCAGGCGGGAAACGAGTATGAACACTTTTGTGTTTACCCGAAGCTAAATCTTCATCAATAATTTGAGTAATGAAATTGTGTGTGCGGGTATTTTCCGCATTTTCTAGAGTGTGTTC
>CAJMPC010000196.1:0-2755 GCA_905215245.1 uncultured bacterium
TTTGTTTTACTTCATCAGTGATGGTTACCATGTTACCGTAAGTTAATTCACCGAATTGTTTGTGGCCAAAACCAGCATAAAGTTGGTGAGTATAAACATGGTCAAAATCATGTTGTGAAGGTGCTTCACCACGCATACGCCATTCAGCACGGCCTAAAGCGTAGAAATCGCCACCTAAGCTTTGTTTTAATTTGAAACCAAAACGTGAACCGTTGTTATCAACTGCGTGGTTGATGTGTTCTTTAGTTACATCACCATTTACATAGTTAGTTTTGTTAGAGGTGCTTTCCCATTTAACACGTAAAGAACCGTAAAAATCAACATCAGTACCAGTTTGGTCAATGTGGAAGTTATAAGCTTGTGCAGAACCTGCTGCTAATGCGGCTACAGATAAAGCAAGAAGTGTTTTTTTCATAACGCTTTCCCTATTATTTAATGAAGTTTATTAAAAAATTGAACTTTTTGCAGTTTATACACTACAACCTAAATGGTCAACCCTAAATTTTTCCAACTATCAGAAAATAGGTAATATTTTGACTAAAATCAATCAAGATAAATACATATTTGATTATTTTATCGCCTATTTAATTAATAAATTAAGCGAAGAAAACACTTGATCTGAAGTAATATTTTCCATTGTATTCGCCGTTAAATAATGCTGATTTTGACCATAACAGCCAATTAAGGTCGGATCAGTTGCGCCATAAAGCGTAATATTCGGTTTATCCAGCGCAGCAGTTAAGTGGGCAAGACCCGTATCCACCGATACCACGGCTTTCGCATTGGCAATTTGGCCAGCCAATTCACGCAATGAAAGCTTAGGTAAAACAACTACGTGAGATAATCCTTTTGCTAATCGCTCTGCTCTAGCCTTTTCTTTTTCATTTCCCCAAGGTAAACGGACTTGAACAGAAAGTGCGGTCAGTTTTTCAATTAAATTTCGCCATTCTCGTTCTGGCCAATGCTTTTCATCTCTTGTCGTAGAATGAAAAAAGATCACATAAGGTTCGATAGAATCTGCGGAAATAAAATGGCGCGCAATGTCATAATCCCCTTTCTCTTGCGGTAATGGATAAGATAATGCTTGCGCAAAAAGTTGACGAATACGTTCTACCGCATGTTGTTGATAAGAAATAGCGTATTTTTTATCGTAGAAAAATGAGGCAATCGGCTCACGGATGCTTTTGCAATCATAGCCATGTTTAACGCCATTGGCTAAGCGTGTTGCAAAAAAAGCACTCTTAAAAAGCCCTTGCGCATCAATCACAGCATCATATTGATTGGCTTGCAATAAAGTGCGGTAAGATTTCCATTCGTTTTTGGTCTGAACCGAAAAAGGAGATTTTCGCCAACGTCTTAAGGCAATTGGAATGATTTGCTTCACGGCAGAATGCCAGCGTGGAATTTCGGCAAAATTCTCTTCCACCACCCAATCAATGGAAAGATTAGGAATAACACGCTGCGCATCAGTCAATGCCGGCAAAGTATGGATTACATCGCCCATAGAAGACGTTTTGATCACGCATACTTTCATTTAATTAACCTTCTTCCCCAGTGCATAATTCCAAGCCCAGATACGGCTAAAATGCCTCCTATAATTAAGGAGGAATCCACTTGTTCATTCAACCAAACGGCTGAGAATAAAATCCCTAAAATCGGCACAAGAATAATATAAGCTGAGGCATTACCTGCCCCTAAGTATTTCACCCCATCAAAATACCAGGCATAGGCTAATACTGTGGCACCAAATGCGAGTCCAAGCAAACTGATCCATTCGCCTTGAGATAAATTCAGTACCGTAAGCCAATCGTCTGCACTTTCCACGCATAACGCGCTCATAAATAACAATAAAAAACCAAAAATAGAAGATAAGGTGGTTGCGGTGAGCGAATCAATTCCCGCGAGTACTTTTCTCGCCAATAAGGTGTAAACAACCCAACAAATTAGCGCCCCAATTAATAATATTTGCCCAAAGCCAAAGGAATCCATCATCTGTAAAAAATTCCCTTTTGTGAGAGCCAATAGCGATCCACTCATGGCAATAATCATTCCGAGTATTACCCATCGATTCCATTTTTCTTTAAATAAAAAAATCGCCAAAAGCGTGGTAAGCCTGAATGTTCCTGGGTTTTACTTAAATGGAGACGGAGTTGTTTTAATAATTCAGCCCGTCCTTTTTGTAGATAAAAAGAAATGCCTTCTTCCTTCAATTCAACCCAAGCAGCAGGGCGTAAATGATTAGGATGTTGTGCAACATAGCAATCTCGAATATAAGGGTGTTTCAGTAGGTCTTGTTCAATTCGAACTAAAGAAATACGCTTATCGCCAAATTTAACGATGCGATCAATTCGTCCTAATAAGTTAAATTGATTACCGATGATTTCAACACCATCTGCTGTTTGCTCACGCTGTTCAAGCCAAGGTGATTCAACCCATAACGCATTTTCTTCATTGACCGGGTGTAGGGGTCCAAAGCCCGGCTTGTTCACGAAACGCAATGACGCCCGTTTCTGTACTACCATAGCCTTCAATGGTTTTAGTTTTAAGCTTGGCGCGCATGGCTGTTGCAGTTTCTTCTGGCAGCATCCCACCTGAAGATAGAATGCCTAAAATACGACATTGATGAAGTTGAGGTTCATCTAAATTTAAATGGGTCAGTAATGCAGGGCTACTAACCCAAATAGACTGTTTCGCAATAAGGCTTTCTGCAATCATATATTCTGGATAAGGGAGCTGTTTGCGGCCAATTGACCAC
>CAJMPC010000197.1:0-2754 GCA_905215245.1 uncultured bacterium
AACAATCATTACTTAGAGGACAAAGATCGCATTTAGGTTTTGTTCGGGTACAAATCGCCGAACCGATATCCATCATCGCTTGATTAAATTCAGCGACTCTCGTTGTTGGTGTAACCTGCTCGCTCAACTGCCATAATTGATTTTCGACTTTCTTTTCGCCAGGCCAGCCCTCAACAGCAAAATAACGAGAAAGAACGCGTTTCACATTGCCGTCTAAAATTGGATACGGTTGATTTTGTACAGAAGATAGTATTGCACCAGCCGTCGATCGCCCCACGCCTGTTAATGCCCAAACTTGCTCAAATTGCGTAGGAAATTCGCCTTGATATTCATCTCTGATGGTTTGAGCGGCTTTATGCAAATTTCTCGCACGGGCGTAATAACCTAGTCCCGTCCATAAATGCAATACTTCATCTTGCGACGCATTAGCAAGTGCGGTCACATTAGGAAAGGTTTTTATAAAGCGCTCAAAATAAGGAATCACCGTAGTAACTTGAGTTTGTTGTAACATCACTTCGGAAAGCCAAACACCATAAAGGGTTTTATTTTGCTGCCAAGGCAAATTTTTACGCCCAAACTTTTCATACCATTGTAAAACGGAATGAGCAAAAGGGGCATCAACAGAGGATTGGGCTAACATAACTTTTCTAAAGTGCGGTCAAAAATAAGCAAAAATTTTGCGATGATTCTATCACTAAAGCACACCTCTTGATCAATTTGATTTTTTCAGTATAATTCGCAGTCTATTTGGTGCCGGATTGTCGGCGATTATTAACTCACGCGGTGTAAGTGGAAAGCATTTATAGCGGCGTGGCTTCAATTTGAGGTTTTCTATGAAACAAGGTATTCATCCAGAATATAAAGAGATCACTGCAACTTGTTCTTGCGGTAACGTGATCAAAACTCGTTCAACTTTAGGCAAAGACATCAACCTTGATGTGTGCGGTAGCTGCCACCCATTCTACACTGGTAAACAACGTGTTGTTGATACTGGTGGTCGTGTTGAACGCTTTAACAGCCGTTTCAAAATCCCAGGTACAAAATAATTTGAATCTGTGTGAAGAACCCTGCTTATGCAGGGTTTTTTATTACCTGAAATTCACCATTTTTCAAATTCAATCAATAAAAAAGTGCGGTCAAAATCGACCGCACTTTTAATCATCTAAAAAAATTAAATTTATTAGTCATTTACTTGACGACGTGCTATTACTGCATCGGATAACTGTTTTAACACGATTTCTGTATCTTCCCAACCGATGCAAGCATCAGTGATGCTTTGTCCGTAAGTCTGCGCTTTACCATCGACTAAATCTTGACGCCCTTCAACGATATGACTTTCTACCATGACACCAAAGATCTGCTTTGAACCACCTGAAATTTGCTGGCAAACATCTTCACAAACGTCCATTTGTTTTTTGAATTGTTTGCTACTATTTGCATGGCTGAAATCAACCATTACATGTGGAATACGACCTGATTTTTCGATCTCTGCACAAACTTTTGCAACATCTTCTGCTTTATAGTTAGGACCTTTATCCCCACCACGTAAAATGATGTGGCAGTCTTCATTTCCTTTTGTTGAAACAATAGCCGAATGACCAAATTTTGTCACAGATAAGAAGTAATGCGAAGCTTCTGCTGCCCCCATTGCATCTAAGGCTACTTTTACGCCACCATTTGTGCCATTTTTAAAGCCTACCGCACAAGATAAGCCTGAAGCTAATTCACGATGAACTTGAGATTCAGTTGTTCTCGCACCAATTGCGCCCCAGCTCATGAAATCAGCTACATATTGTGGTGTGATCATATCTAAGAACTCACCTGCTGATGGTACGCCTAAGTTGTTAATATCGGATAATAATTTACGTGCAATACGCAAACCATCATTTAAACGATATGTATCATTTAAATAAGGATCGTTAATTAAGCCTTTCCAACCTACTGTTGTACGCGGTTTTTCAAAGTAAACACGCATCACCACTTCAAGTGTATCTTTATATTTATCACGTAATACTTTTAAACGTTTTGCGTAATCTAATGCGGCTTTAGGATCATGAATAGAACAAGGACCAATTACCACAAGTAAACGGTCATCTTTTCCATGAATAATATTGTGCGCATGCAAACGGGTTTCATGAACTAAATCAGCCGCTTCTTGACTTGCAGGAAATTTTTCTAATAAGGCAATTGGAGGTAATACCTGATCGACTTTTTCAATTCGGGTATCATCATTTGCAACTTTTACTTCGATTTCTTCTTTCTTCGTCGCCATATGTCACTCTCTAAATCTTAAATGTTGTGCTTAAATCTAATGGCGTTACTCTACACCTATTTTTTGTACTAGTAAACTAGTTCATTTAAATTCTTACACAATTATTATGTGATTGCGTAAAACTTATACTACCTAAGCAGTAAAATAGGGCGTTATTAAACTATATTTCCGCCTTGGCTGGCAAGGTTTTTGACGTAAAAATAGGTTGTACCATCCCTATTTAAACCGAATGATTCTTTTATCCTTCAAATTAACAAAGAGGTTTAGATAAATGCGGGCAAAAAAGCAATTTCAACATCTATCGCACTTTTTAAAAATATTTTTTCAATGCCCTTGTTTTTACTGAACATCCCCCTCATTTTTTTGTCTGATTGAACACTTATTCAATCATTTATTTTTACTTGGAGAACTCTATGAAGAAAAGAAATTTTGTATTAACCGGTATAGCATTAGGTTTAAGCGTGTTTGCAACCTCTTTATCC
>CAJMPC010000198.1:0-2679 GCA_905215245.1 uncultured bacterium
AAGATCTTTCTTTGATCGAAATGGATATTCTGTGGGATGAAGTGAAAAAAGAAGAAAAATAATCAAAATGGCAGAGGCGTTTTCCTCTGCCATTTTTTATTTTATGGAATGGATAAGTAACATATAAGCACTGATTACCAATAAAATAATACCCAATAGTTTTTTGACTAAGTGCGGTGATAATTTACCTCGAATTTTCATTGAGAAAAAACCAGTTACAAAAGCGCTGAGTACGACAATAATTACAATCGAAAAATTGACATAACCGATTTGCCAACCAAAGTAATGGGGGGAGCTTTTTGAAAGATAGCCATAAAGGCTACCTAATCCACCAATGAACATCATCGCATTAGTATAAGGGGCAATTTGATGAGCTTTAACGGATTTTAGCTGACCAATTAAAGGTGCCATGATTGAGCCTCCTCCAATACCTGTCATGCCGGCAATAAACCCGCCTACCGTTGAAAGACCGATTCCTTTAATCGTTTCATCTGCTGTAGATTGCTGAGTTATAGCGGTTTCTTTACTAAAAATAGTACGAATTGCCAATAGGGAAATAGTGATAACAAACACACTGATAATAGCAATATCCGGTACATAAAAACTGGATTCGAATCCTAGCTGCACACCAATAATCATACCCACAGACCAAATGAGCATCGCTTTGTAATTAATCGATACTTTTTGTTTGTAAAAATAAATTAAGTTAATAAAGGATGACCCCATGACAATCGTCAATGATGTTGCAGCAATCATTTGTAAAGGGAACTGTGGGAATAAGGTGTAGAGAATAGGTACCATCAATACACCGCCACCAATACCAAAAATGGCCGACATGATATTTGTCATGACACCACATAAAATCAAAATAAGAATTAACTGTAAGCTCATTTCAAACTCCTTTTGTGTGGGAGTACAGCGTTATTATTCTTATAGAGCGATAAATAATTTATGATCTTGCTCATAATTGTCGATAAAAACAGACTTTATTTTAATTTTGTGATCCTTCTCACACAATCAGTATGACAATTATCATATGCTCTTTATACACCTAGCAGTAGTCTATAAATGGATATTAATAATGGCTTCTACAAGGAGGAGCGTATGCTATTAACGGTTTCGAGTTTCCTCATCGTAACGGCTTTAGTGGCCTATGTTTCATGGCTACGTACTAAAAACGATGATTTAACCACCTCGAAAGGCTATTTCTTAGCGGGACGAGGATTGAGTGGTATTGTGATTGGTTGCTCAATGGTGTTGACCTCTCTTTCAACAGAGCAATTGATTGGCGTGAATGCAGTTTCTTATCAAAACAACTTTTCTGTTATTGCGTGGACAGTGCCAACTGTGATTCCGCTTTGTTTCTTAGCGATTTATATGTTGCCGAAATATTTGCGTAACGGTTATACCACCATTCCAGAATTCTTTGAAAATCGTTTTGACCGACAAACTCGTTTGATTATGTCAGGGTTATTCTTAGTCTTCTATCTTTTAATCGTTATTCCGACCGCACTTTATACTGGGGCGATTGCATTTAATAAAATCTTCAATCTAGAAACGATCTTTGGATTAAGCGAGGCTCAAGCGATTGTTTATACTGTGATTGCTATCGGTGTAGTGGGGGCAATTTATGCGATTTTTGGTGGGTTAAAAGCGGTAGCAGTTTCCGATACCATCAATGCGGTAATCTTAGTGATTGGAGCATTACTTGTACCTGTATTTGCATTGCTTTATTTAGGTAATGGTAGCATTTCAGAAGGCTTGAATATTATCACCACCACTCACGTTGAAAAATGGAACGCAATAGGTAGTTCAACAGACTCCACCCCTTGGCCGACAATCTTTACTGGTATTATGGTTGTTCACTTCTTCTATTGGACCACTAACCAAGCTATCGTACAGCGTTGTTTAGGGGCGAAGGATTTAGCATCGGGTCAAAAAGGGATTTTAATTGCAGCGCTTTTCCTACTCACATTACCGATTATTCTTAATTTACCGGGTTTATTGAGTTTCCATATTTTAGGTGAAGGCTTAAATCCAATTGATACATCTTATCCATTATTGGTCAATAAAGTGATGCCGACTGCATTGCAAGGCTTCTTTATTGCCGCACTTTTCGGTGCAATTTTAAGTACCTTTAACTCATTCTTAAACTCTGCAGCGACCATTTATTGTAAAGACTTATTACCATCTATCAGTAAAAAACAACGTACCGATCAAGAATTGATCGTCTACGCAAAAAAAGTATCTACTATCATGGCGATTGTGACCATGATTATTGGCCCACTTTTGATGTTCGGTACAGATGGTATCTTCTTAATCACTAAACGCTTTGCCGGTTTTGTGAATATTCCAATCGTGGCGTTATTTGCTGTGGGTTTATTTAATAAAACTGTTTCTGGCTTGGCTGCACGTATTGCTTTACTTGTACACGTAGTTCTTTATTTCAGTATTGTTTGGGTGTTCAATGTGAAAATTAATTTCGTGTATGTCATGGGCGGATTATTCGTATTTGATGTTGTCTTGATGTTGATTTTAGGTCAATTCTTAAAACGTGAACCTTATGTGGAAAATACCATCAATAAAGGCGATGTAGACTTAACCAATTGGAAATACATTAAAGTGACGTCTGTTTCATTGATTCTTGGTTTAATCGCGCTTTATACTTTCTTATCACCT
>CAJMPC010000199.1:0-2653 GCA_905215245.1 uncultured bacterium
CGACATAAGCGCCATCACGTTCCCCTTGATTGATCACCACTTGCTGACGATAGACGTCGGTTTCTGCTGTGAGCACTTCTGCAATCTTTTTATATTCATCGGTGCGTAAAGGCGAATTAAGCAGTAAACGAAGACGTTGGTTTTCTACCTTGAGTTGATCCAATAATAAAAGATCGGCATTTTTCTCACGCAATTGCTCACGCAATACTTTATTTTCAATGAGTAACTTATTGGTATCAACCAAGTTGCTTGATACACCATCTAGAACTGTTCTTGGCCCATTTGCAAGGTAATATAAGCCCCCCACTGCAGTTTCCATGACACTACGAGCCTTCGTCATTGATGAGGTTTGCCCATCAACTAAAATGAGTGTCATCGAAGCAATCACCGCTAATGCGAGTCGGATACCTAATGGTGGTGCTTTACCAAAAATGGGTTTCATTCACTGTCCTAGGGTTGAAAGGAAAAGTGCGGTCAAAAAATCAGACGAATTAAAAACGCCGATTTTTCTGACCGCACTTTTAGAGATTAAATTTCGTCGCTAAAAATATCGCCGCCGTGCATATCAATCATTTCGATTGCTTCACCGCCACCACGAGCTACGCAAGTTAATGGTTCTTCTGCGATGATTGCCGGTACGCCACACTCTTTTGATAACAATACATCAATATTGCGTAATAAGGCACCACCACCCGTTAACACCATACCGCGTTCAAAAATATCCGCGGCGTGTTCTGGTTGGCATTCTTCAAGCGCTGTACGCACCGCTGCAACAATACCATTTAATGGTTGTTGAAGGGCTTCTTGTACATCACGAGAGGTTAATTTGAATGAGCGAGGCGCACCTTCAGCAAGATTGTGACCGTGCACTTCCATTTCTAAAATTTCATCACCTTCTTGAATGTACGCTGTACCAATTTCATGTTTGATACGCTCTGCAGTTGGCTCACCAATAACGGAACCGAAGGTGCGACGAACATAAGAGATGATCGCTTCATCAAAACGGTCACCACCAATACGTACAGAAGATGAATACACAATACCGTTTAAAGAAATCACTGCCACTTCAGTGGTACCACCACCGATATCAATCACCATTGAACCGATCGCTGTAGAAACCGGCAAGTTTGCACCGATTGCAGCCGCCATTGGCTCTTCAATTAAATACACTTCACGCGCACCCGCACCTAATGCTGATTCTTTGATTGCACGACGTTCAACTTGAGTTGCACCAGCCGGTACACAAACGAGTACGCGCGGGCTTGGACGCATAAAGTTGCCGCTATGTACTTGTTTGATAAAGTATTGCAACATTTTTTCAGTTACAGAGAAATCAGCAATTACACCATCTTTCATCGGACGAATTGCTACAATGCTTTTTGGTGTACGACCAAGCATTTGTTTTGCTTCTTTACCTACTGCCGCAATGCTTTTGTATGCGCCCATACGGTCTTGACGAATTGCCACAACTGAAGGTTCATCAAGTACGATGCCTTGGCCTTTCACGTAAATTAATGTATTTGCTGTACCTAGATCGATTGAAAGATCGTTTGAAAATAAACCACGAATTTTTTTGAATAACATAAGAATTCCGTCATTAGTTTGGTGAAAAATTACTCATTTCTGAGCATAGAAAAAAATTGTGCTAAATGTACCAAAAAATCGAGCTTGATAACAGGATTTTTTGCCTTGATCCTCTACACTTACCTCGCTATTTTTTCTAACAAGGTAAGTGCGGTCAATTTTAATGGTGTTTTATACGAGATTTCGGTCAGTGAATCGCCACTCGCCGTGACCTAAAATCATCAGTTGTTGCTGATGGAAAGCTTGTAAAGTTGAACGATGCCCCACGCTGATAACGGTTGTATGAGGTAAGCGTTCTTTTAACAGACGATACATTGAATCTTCTAAACCTTCATCCATACTCGCTGTGGCTTCGTCCAGGAATGCGACTTTCGGTTTGTGTAATAGCAAACGAGCAAAAGCCAAACGTTGTTGCTCACCAAGCGAGAGAATACGTGTCCAATCTTGTTCTTGATCTAAACGATCTTGTAAATGCCCTAAAGACACTTGTTTTAATACCTCAATCATCTCATCACGATTAAAGGACTTTTCTTCATTCGGATAAGCCAGTGCCGTAAACAAACTACCTTGCGGTAAATAAGGCTTTTGCGATAAGAAAAGCTGATGAGTAGGACAATACACATCCCCTTCTGAATAAGCCCAAAGCCCTGCCACTGTTCTCAACAACGTAGTTTTACCCACGCCTGAATGACCTTGAATTAATAGAGTTGAACCTTGTGGCAACGTCAAATTTAAATTCTCAATTAAGGTTTTTCCAAATGGATTACTGATGGTTAAATTCTTAAAGATCACGTCAGTTTCATGTTCGTGTAAATGGGAAGTAGATTGACGATTTGCCATATCAATCGCATAACTAAAGCCCGTTAAACGATCTAATGTGGCTTTGTATCCGGCAAAACCATCGTAAGAATTACGGAAGAAGGAAAGATTTGAATGCAACTTACCAAATACTTGTAGCGTTTGCATCAGATCGCCGAGTTTAATTTGCTTCTCGAAATAACGTCCCACTTGAATGAGCAAAGGGAACACAACCGAAACTTGGCTAACCACTAGGTTAAAACCAGAGAAT